>JAJZCT010000024.1 GCA_021828925.1 Planctomycetota bacterium | reverse complement strand
GTGATTTAGTACTCGGCTCCCAAGGCCAAAAAGCAACTTAAAAGCTTGGATGAAGTCGATCCGGAACTGCTGCGCACCTATGAAAAGCTGGGGGTGCCGCTGGAAGAGCAGAAAATATTTGCCGGTGTGGCAGTGGATGCCGTTTTTGATTCGGTGTCGGTCGCGACAACCTTTAAGGCCAAGCTGGCGGAAATGGGCGTAATATTCTGCTCATTTTCCGAAGCCGTGCAGGAACATCCGGAGCTGATCAGCAAATATTTAGGCTCGGTGGTGCCCTATTCGGATAACTTTTACGCCACGCTGAATTCGGCGGTATTTAGTGACGGCTCATTTTGTTATGTTCCCAAAGGCGTGCGCTGCCCGATGGAATTGTCCACCTATTTTCGGATCAACGCCAAAAATACCGGGCAATTTGAGCGCACGTTAATTATCGCGGATGAAGGGGCGTATGTCAGTTATCTCGAAGGATGCACCGCCCCTATGCGGGATGAAAATCAGTTGCACGCGGCCGTGGTGGAACTTGTGGCGCTGAAGGGCGCACAAATTAAATATTCCACGGTGCAGAACTGGTACCCCGGTGATAAAGAGGGTAAGGGCGGCATATATAATTTTGTCACCAAACGCGGAAAATGTATGGAAAACGCCCGCATTTCCTGGACGCAGGTCGAAACGGGTTCCGCGATTACTTGGAAATATCCCAGCGTGATTCTGCAGGGGGATAATTCCATCGGTGAGTTTTATTCCGTCGCACTGACCAACCACATGCAGCAGGCCGATACCGGCACGAAGATGATCCATATTGGCAAAAACACCCGCAGCACCGTGGTGTCAAAGGGTATCTCAGCAGGCAAAGGCCAAAACACCTACCGCGGCCTGATTAAGATATTGAAAAATGCGGCGAACGCCCGAAATTATACGCAATGCGATTCGCTGCTGCTGGGGGATAAATGTGGTGCGCATACCTTCCCGTATATTGAAGTTCGCAACACAAGTTCCAAGGCTGAACATGAAGCGTCCACCTCCAAAATCGGTGAGGATCAGCTTTTTTACTGCAAACAACGCGGTATTTCTCTGGAAGATGCAGTCAATATGATTATCAATGGCTTCTGCAAGGAAGTGTTCCGGGAGTTGCCGATGGAATTTGCGGTGGAAGCCCAAAAATTATTAGGCGTAAGCCTGGAAGGCAGTGTTGGATAACGCGGGAAAATAATCCCCGCCCTGGAAAACGCGAACGCAGGAATACAAGAACATCCTTGAATGGAATTTGCAAAGGGAACAGAAATTATGGCATTGGTTGAAATAAAAAATTTACAGGCTGCCGTGGGCGGCAAGCAGATACTCAAGGGGATTGATCTGACGATTAATCCCGGTGAAGTTCACGCCATCATGGGACCCAATGGTTCAGGTAAAAGCACACTTTCATCCGTGCTGGCCGGACGGGAAACGTATACGGTTACCGGCGGAAGTGTTCTGTTTGATGGCAAAGATTTACTGGATCTATCACCCGAAGAGCGGGCCTGTGAGGGCTTGTTTATGGCGTTTCAGTATCCGGTGGAAATTCCGGGTGTCACGACCAGCTATTTTCTTAAGGCGGCGGTGAACGCCATTCGCAAGCATCATGGTCAGGAAGAATTGGATGCCATGGATTTCCTGAAAATGGTCAAAGAGAAAATGGCGTTGCTGGAAATGGATAAGACGTTTTTGAACCGGTCCGTGAATGAGGGATTCTCCGGCGGCGAAAAAAAACGCAATGAGATTTTTCAGATGGCGGTATTGAATCCCAAATTCGCCATTCTGGATGAAACCGATTCCGGATTGGACATCGACGCATTAAAAATTGTCGCCAATGGAGTCAACGCCCTGCGCAGTCCGGACCGGGCGATTCTGGTGGTCACGCATTATCAGCGGTTGCTGGACTATATTGTGCCCGATTTTGTGCATGTTTTATGCGATGGCAGGATTGTGAAATCTGGTGGCAAGGATTTGGCGCTGGAATTGGAAAAGCGCGGTTACGCCTGGCTGGAAACCGCTGCCGCTTAAGTATCACGCAAAAATTTCCCGGAGTAATTATGACCGCAACAACCACCAGCCCGGAATTTACCAGAACCCATGCTGCCATGGGCCCCAGCTATGGGGCACCTTGGCTGCAGCAGCGTCGCGCGGAGGCGGCGGAAGTGTTTGACCGTCTCGGCCTGCCGCCGGTGACGCATGAAGACTGGCGGCTGACGAATACCGCACAAATTGCCAAGATTGATTTCAATGCTCCCGGTAACATTCGTGCGCTGACCCGTGAGCAACTCGGTGGCCTGTGCCTGAAAAAACTCGGTGCCCAGCAGATCGTTTTTGTGGACGGAAAATTCTCTCCGGAATTTTCCAGCCTCGGCGGAAAAGTTGAAGTTTTAACCCTCCGTCAGGGCATGGAAAAGCATGGCGATCGGGTGCAGCGGTTTTTGGGCCGCGAAATGCCCGCGCAGGCTAACGGCTTTTCCGCGATGAATCTGGCGGGGTTTGAAGACGGTGCCTTTATTTATTTGCCGCCGGATCAGGGTGAAATGGGCCTTGTGCACCTGCTCTGGGTAACATCCGCCCATGATCAGCCGGTGGTCGTGCATCCGCGCAATCTGTTGATTATTGGCTCAAATACCCAGATCACGCTGGTGCAAAGCTATGCCGGCTTTTCATCCCAGCCCACGCTTTGCAATGCCGTGACGGAAATGGTCGTCGGCAAGGGAGCAAAAGTTGAACTCATTAAATTACAACGGGAAAATGAAAGCGCATTTCATGTGGCCAATGAGGCTATTCATGTGCATGAACATGCGGATGTGCAATCGCTGGTCGTGAATACCGGCGGACATCTGGTGCGCAACAACATGACGGTGCACCTCGCGGAACCTTTTGCTCAGGCCACACTCAACGGGCTTACCATGGCTGCGGGTGATCAGCATATTGATAATCACACCATGCTGGATCATGCCCGCGAAAATTGCCCCAGCCATGAATTATACAAGCATCTTCTCGGCGGACGGGCCGGCGCGGTATTTCGCGGCAAGATTCTGGTGCGGCCCGATGCCCAGAAAACCGACTCCAAGCAGACCAGCAAAACCATTCTGCTTTCCGATGATGCGGTGATGAATTCTCAACCTCAGTTGGAAATCTACGCCGATGATGTGAAATGCACCCATGGTTCAACCACCGGTCCGCTGGATGATGAGCAGTTATTTTATCTGCGGTCGCGCGGGGTTGCCGCCGCGGACGCTGGAGCGTTGCTGACTTATGCCTTTGCCCGCGATGTATTGTTAAAGATATGGCATACGGGTATGCGCGAATATCTGGAAGAATTTGTAGCCGCCGAATTGCATCGGCTGCATCTGGATCAGGCGGAATCATGACCACCACAACCACCAAACCCGCAGTTGCCAAAGCATCCAGAGCACCGGCGTTTGACAGCGCGGCGATCCGATCCGATTTTCCGCTTTTACAGACGCAATCACACGGAAAGCCGCTGGTGTATTTGGACAACGCCGCCACGAGTCAAAAGCCGCAGGCGGTTATCGCCGCCACAGCCCGCTATTACACAACGTACAATGCCAATATTCACCGCGGTGTTTACAAATTAAGTGTCGATGCCACGGCAGCGTATGAGGCCGCACGGGAAAAAGTCGCCCGATTTATCAATGCCCCATCAGGGCGGGAAATTGTATTTGTACGCGGTGCCACGGAAGCAGTGAATCTGGTGGCGGCCACCTGGGGCGTGGAAAATATCCATCCCGGCGATGAAATAATTCTTTCGGAAATGGAACACCATTCCAATATTGTGCCCTGGCAATTATTGGCCCAGCGGACCGGTGCGGTTATCAAGGTGATTTCAATTTCCGATAGCGGTGAATTATCGCTTGATCATTACGCGCAACTGCTATCCGACCGCACGCGCCTGGTAGCTATTACGCATGTGTCAAATGCGCTGGGCACGATTAATCCCATTGAACGCATTGTCTCCATGGCCAAGGCCCGAGGTGTTCCGGTGCTCATTGATGGTGCACAATCTATTCCGCATCTGGCGATCGATGTGCAGAAAATTGGATGCGACTTTTTTGTGTTTTCCGGGCATAAACTTTATGCGCCCACCGGCATCGGGGTGTTGTGGGCCAAAGGGGAATTGCTGGAAAAAATCCCGCCGTATCAGGGGGGCGGGGACATGATCAGCACCGTGAGCTTTGCAGGATCAACCTGGAATGATGTGCCGCATAAATTTGAAGCCGGTACGCCGCACATTAGTGGAGCCATTGGCTTGGGCGTGGCAATTGATTATATCACCGGCATCGGCATGGATGCCATCGCCCGATATGAACATGATCTACTGAAGTATGCCACCAAAAAGTTGGAACGGGTGGGCGGCTTGCATATCATCGGCACAGCGCCGGACAAAGCCGCGGTGATCTCCTTTATCATGGAAAATATTCATCCGCACGATATCGGTACCATCGTCGATGGCGAAGGCGTGGCGATTCGCACCGGGCATCATTGCTGCCAACCCCTTATGGATCGCTACAACATTCCCGCCACGGCCCGGGCGTCGCTGGCGTTTTATAACAATCGGGAAGATGTGGACCACCTGGTCGCAGCTGTTGAAAAAGTCAAAGAGGTATTTAACTGATGTCCGACCTGCGTGATCTTTACCAGCAGACGATTCTTGATCATACGCGCAAACCGCGCAATAAGCATGAAATGCCTGATGCTACATCTACTGCCGACGGCCATAATCCACTTTGCGGCGATAAAATCAAGCTCTTCCTGAAAATTAACAACGGTGTTATTGCGGACATAAGCTTTACCGGAAACGGCTGCGCCATTTCCACCGCCTCCGCTTCCATGATGACCGAGGCGCTGAAAGGCAAAACCTTGGCGGAGGCGCAACCGTTGTTTGAATCCTTTCATACCATGCTTACCAGCTCCATGGATCATGAACAGGATATTGCAACGCTGGATAAATTGGCGGTATTTTCCGGTGTACGGGAATTCCCGGTGCGCGTGAAGTGTGCTACGCTGCCATGGCATACGCTTCAGGCCGCCATTAAAAATCAGGATGCTCCGGTTACAACGGAGTGAAAAAGGGAGATAGGAGTTAGTTAGAAGCAATTTTGCTTTGCTGTGGCTTGGCAGTTTACAGATAACGGCATAGCTAATAAAGCCTCGGCCCCGCGGGCCGTTCATAATTCTAACTCCTAACTCCTGCGTACTAACCCAAAGGACCCTCTATGCCCATTACATTGACAGAAATTGCGGCCACGGAGATCAAAAAGATTCTCCAGGATCAGGGAATGGGGGCCAGTGCCGTTTTGCGCGTTGGTATCAAGGGCCGCAACGCTCAGGGATTTAATTATCTGCTGGATCTGACGGAAGTTCGGCATGAGGATGACGTGGTGGGGGAGTCTATGGAGATCACCATTGTTGCTGATCCGATGAGTTTTCCCAGTTTGGATGGCACAGAAATTGATTTTCGTGATGCCGCCTCTGGCCGCGGATTTGTGTTTAAAAATCCCCACGCGGTAAAACTGCCGGTCAATACCTCCGCCGCCGCGGGTTCACCGCCATCCACAGCAACCGGCACTGCCGAAGCCCATACCGGCACGACGATCACCGACGCCTTGGAGAACAAGGCTTTGGAAGCATCGATTGTGGAAAAATTGCGGACTATTTTTGATCCGGAAATTCCGGTCAATATTTATGATCTGGGCCTGATTTATCGCATTGATATATCCGCGGAAAAGGATGTCATCGTGGACATGACGCTCACCGCCCCCGGTTGCCCCGTCGCCGGCTCCATGCCGCCGGCCGTGCAACAGGCGGTGGAAAGCGTGGAAGATGTAAAAACCGCCAAGGTAAATCTGGTCTGGGAACCCGCCTGGAGCAAAGACCGCATGTCCGATGCCGCCCTGCTGCAGCTGGGCTTGCTGTAAATGTACAAGGTTTCGGCATCTCCCATCAGGCTGGTGACCACGAATCTCGGATTCGGCCAGACCTGCCGGAAGCGTCTGATCAGCAGACTTAAGATTGCCCAGGCATGATGGGCAGCATTCATCTATATCATCATCCCGAGTTTGGCCTCACGTACATGCGGCTGCAACCGTGGCTGTCGTTCACGGCGCAACGGCCGCCCGTGGCTTGCGCGGCAACCGGGTGACAGCCATATCCGGCTATCGTCGTCCGGTGATCCGGAGCTTCCGATCATATCCACCCCGTCGTTTTTGTGGACTTGGACGCGGTTTTAATCTTGACTGTGCGCGGCAACATTTGAACGTCGATGCGATGAGAATTCCCGGCGTAATTTCCCCGGAGTTGTCCCTTTAATTTTTCGGAAGAGCCTGACCATACTTGCGGCGCTGGAAAATCCCGAGTTCCAAGCAATATTCTGGAGTTTCATATCGCTTTCGGCCAATAAGCGCGTGGCATATTCCATGCGTCGTTGCAATATCTCCCGGGAGACGCTACGGCCAATGTAATGCATGAACAAATCATGCAACTGCCGACGGGAACTGTGAATATCATTGGCCAGCGTCTGCGTGGTGATATGTTCACGGAATCGCTTTTCAATGATGCGCATGGCGGCCATCACATCCGGGTTTGAAATCACCATGCCGTCGGTGCTCTGCCGTGTCGTAACATGTAGGGGAGGGACTAAAATAGGCTCCGCGGGCGGCTTTCCACCGCGCATGAGGCGATCGAGAAGGGTGGCGGCCCGGTAGCCGATTTCCTCCAAATTGTCATCAATGCTCGAAAGCGGCACCGCCGCAAATGGACATATCGACTGATCGTCGTTGATTCCCAGAACCGCCACTTGATCGGGCACACGGAAGCCCGCCTTCAAGCTCGCATTAATCACGTCGATTGCGTAGGAATCTATTTCCGCCGTCACGGCTAAAGGCTTCGGCAGTTTGGCGATCTGTTTGCCGAGAAGTTGAATCGTGTTTGACTCGCCCCGCTTGGATTGCGTATCCGTGTGCCCGGACAAGTCAATAAGGTGAAATGTTTTCCCGGCGCCCTCCGCCGCGCGCTTAAACCATCGCATCTTGGTAAGCTCGCCTTTGGACCCAAACCGCATATAAAAAGCTTGGTTCTCAAAACCGCGCTGCGTAAAGTGGTCAACCGCCATGCGCATGACCTTTTCCGCGTCGGTTGTTATGCGGGGCGTTGGCAATCGGTCGTCGTGTCCGATGTTTACGATTGGAACACCGTAGCTGAGAATACGGCGGGAAAGAGGTTTCATCGTTGTGCTAATGCATACCACGCCGTCGCCGCGCCACGATTGCGGGGCCAGCGGTTCGTGCAACACGCTTAAATCAACCGCCCAATGGGCCTCGTCCGCGTAGCGGGCGATACCCAAATGCACCTTTGTGGAGTACCAGTTCAGCATGACCAGAACGCGGCGGGAGCGGTCATGGGGAATCCCCGCGATCCTGCCAGTTGGCAATATAGATTTTGACATGAATTTTGACATAGAATCACAACAAACGTATTTTTCCGTAATCGCAACTGCAGCAGTATCATCATCACCGCTACGGAATGTCAAGGCGTACGGTGGGCGTCGTGGCGCGGCGGCACGGCCGCGATGCGCGTTTGTACGGTCCAACTCTATCCCGCCCTCACGTTATCAGAACTGTTCGTATCGTGAATTTGCTTATGAAGCCCGCAATGGCAAGGGATGCCGGAGCGCTGTGGGTTTGAAGAGCTATGGATGGAAGGTTGATATTATTCAAGGTTGCCGCGCTGTTTTTGCACTGGCCAATTTGGTAACAGATTTTCTCAAACTGACAACAATGCGGTTCCGTTGCGGCTTACAATATGTTCAGTCGTGAAACTTGCGGCAGTTTCACGTTCGTACGGCCGTTAAACATTATGTCATCCGCCGCGTGTTGCGGCGGAACCGCGGCTCGCCGGGATTTAGCGAGTGGTATTCAAGGTGCTCGGCCTTGGTGTTAAGGAAGGAGGTTGAGGTTTATGGGATTAATGTTCCGGGTGTCTTGACTCGGTTTTCCGGTAGTGTTCTCAACTCTATATTTATCAACCGTGTGGTTGGATGGAGAAGAGACAAAATAATTGCCTTTTTAGGAGTTTTCTCATGTTTAGCAAATCACATTCCCTTCTGTTGGCCGCGTGTGGCGGCAGCGCCATTGTGGCACTCGGCTGCGTTTCTTTTGCCAGTGCAGGAACAGTCTATCAAGACAATTTCGGCCGGACCGGCAATTTGGTTGGTAGCAGCCCATCGCCGGTCAACACAGGTGCCGCGACTTGGACCGGTAATCTCAGCGGGGTGACGGCTCAAACAAATGGTTCGGAGTTGGTGCTGTCCCAGACTCTTTACAACGGTGCCGCCGGTGGTGTGTCAGGTGCCGGCTATCTGCCATTTACCGCGCCATCCAGTGGAACCGTTATGCTCTCGGCGAATATGGAAGCTGGAGTGATCGGCTCGACGAATGCGGGGACGGTGGCGATAGGTTTCGGTAATCCTTTTATTACACCAACCTTTGTTCTGGCATCCGGCACATACAATGGCGACGTGGGTTTTTATCCCAATGGCTACAACAACACTGGATCCCAATTTAAGACCATGTCGAGCTTTAGCAATGGCACATTTTACAATTTTTCAATTGATTACAACGTTTCCGCACAAACGGCCCAGTGGTCCGTCGATTCGAGCAGCGGTCAGCAATTGGCTGGCGACACCTACACTTACACTACCGCACCGACCATCAACGGCGTGGAAACCAGTTTGTCGTCAAACTCAGACGCGACGACCCCGTTAGTTGCTGAGGTACAGAATTTCCAACTCACGACGGCGACCGTGCCGGAACCGGCCACACTGGGTTTGTTCACCATCGGCGGTCTGGCGCTGATGTTGGTTGGGCGACGGCGTAAGAATCGGGTCTAACGCGACCGGATATGCGCATACGGAGAACGCGCCTTTAACCGCGCGTTCTCTTTTCAAGGTCTTTGTCCCTTTGAAGGGGGTATCGTCCATGTGTAGAAAACATACCACAATAATGTCCGCCCGGCGTAGTTGCGGCCCTTCGGGCCGTGGCAAGTCCGCCGCTTTTACTTTGGTGGAACTGCTGGTGGTGATGTCCATCATCGCAATACTCATCGCCTTGCTTTTGCCGGCACTGGCCAAAGCCCGTGCGGTGGCCCTGGCTACCATTTGTGAATCCAACCTGCGGCAGATTGGTACTGGCGTACAAGAGTACGCTCAGGAATATGAGGATGCGATTTTGCCGGCCGGCTATGATCACCAGGAGGCAACCGCCACCGGTACCAACCCGTGGCCGGCGATCATGATCAAAGCGGGTATTGTTCCAAGTCCCGGCAACAATCTTGCGGCGGGTTTGGCGCAAAGCACCATTTTTGTGGATCCGGCGGTGCCAGGTTCAGCGGTCTCCACCGTTGATGGCGACGGGAATCTGGTCAGTGGGTCCAGCGGTCCATGGGATTGGAATGGCGATGCGACGCTTCGCCAGCAGACGCTGGTCAGTGTGTTGGACAATCCACAGATGACCATCGACTGGTCTTATGGCATTAATGCGGGGTACTGGTTTCTCAATCCGAACTTTCCTGGTGCCTCCGCCTATTACAGCGGTGCCACTCCGTCATTTGTTCTGGTAAACTATAAACCGCAAAACCTCAGCTACCCCGGATTTAAAATGAACAAGGTGTCCAATCTCGCCCAAATGGCGTTCATTTATGACGGGATGTGGATGGTGCCGTATAATTATGGGGTGTTATCCGGTGGAGCGACCCCGGCGGCCAATATACTCGTGTATGGTCGGCACAATCGCCCATCCACCGCTTATAGTGACGCTCAGGTCGGCGATGTGAATATTTGCATGTTGGATGGCTCCGTTGGCCAGTATCGTGACGATCAGTTGCCTACCACAATCAACACGCGTTTCGGTGGCATGATCGGCGGCAGCGGCCCGGGCTGGAACATGATGCCGACATTCAACCTTCAGAAACTTGAAGACAACGGACAGTGATGGCGGCTGACGAACACCTCGGGATTATATCCGGTGTTACTATTTTGTTATTTAAGAAAAAAAATGGAGATGAGTATGTTCTCTGAAAAAAAACGTGTATTTACAGGTTTAATTTTCCGTGCCGCCGCTGGCATGGTCATCACCGCCGGAATGGCCGCAGTCGCCTCGCCCGCGTTCGGAGCAAACAACGATGTTACTATTTCCAATGGCGGCCTCTCGGTGACATTTAACCTCGCATGGGGTGCCGTGGTAACCGGCATCTCCAATACCAAGGTCGGCAATGGGCTAAATATTGTGGACAGCCACGACGTGGGCCGAGAATTACAGACGGACCAATTTCTTTTTCAAAATATCGGCGGCACCCAGCAATTAATTTTTAACCCTACGCAGGCCGGGGCCGGGGGAAGCCAACCCTACTATCAGCATCCGAACGGGAGCGTGATTCCCGAAGCGGGCAGTCCGGTGGCGAGCTGGTCGGCCAGTGGCAATCAATTCCAAGCGGTCATTACACCCTTGGATTACGACACGGGTAAACCCACCGACTGGGTTTATGTGGAGAATGTGAGCATCAACTCGCAAGGAGTTGCCAATTTTCGGTACACCTGTTACGACTACCAACCGGGAACTTACAGCGTCAGCACCGAGGTGCCAACGCTATATTCAGACCGCACCAACGCCTTCATGTACCCGGCATCTAATGGTAGTACTCAAACCATCACTGGGTCCCCCTCTTGGCCGCAATACGCCACCTCAAATGGGTGGATCGGCAACATTGACACCAGCGATAACCTTGGCGTTTTCTATACCACTCCAGCAGGATTGCCGGAGAACTACGGCACATTCCCTGGTGCTGCCGTTTCTGACGCCCCCCCACTGGGAAAAACCAGCGTGGGGGAGCATGGTATTACCGCCAATCCAGGTACCATCCTATCCAGCCGGTTTTCGGTGGCGGTCAGCACCCAGCAAAATGGTCCAATGCTAATGGCCGAACAGCCTCCGGCGATCTCTTCAATCTCCAGCAGCATCACAGGCAATGGGGCGTTCTCCACCAATGCCGCAGCATATACCAACTCTCCGGGATATTCCACCGTGGGAGGGAATCCCGGCGTACCGGCTGGCTGGACTTCCAGCGGCGGGGATAGCGGCGTCAACGGACCGGGCACCGGGGTTTATGGCAGCAGCGGGTATCAGCCATTTGCTCCAACGAGCACCGCCGGCGTAAGCGATTTCAGCTTCCTGCAAGGAAAGGGGGCGTTCATCGCCCAACGTGTGGCTACCACTTCGGGTCAGAAATACACACTGGCCTTTGATGCCGCGGCGCGCGGTGACAATCCTTCAGCGGTGTTGGAGGTAATCCTCACAAACCCAACGGATGGCAGCAGGATTATCGCCGTGACGCCGGCCATAACCAATACGGTCTTTACCCCCTTTTTCCTGGATTTCACCGCGATCTCAGGATCGACGAACATTGAGTTCCTCAACAACAGCGCGGCGGGAATTGACGACACCGTCGACGTATCGAACGTATCCATGGCGGCGGTTCCGGAGCCGGCCGCGCTGGGTTTGTTCGCCACCGGCGGTATGGCGCTGTTGTCTCGGCTCGCCGGGAGACGGAAAGGCAGAGCTTGGGCTGGAACATGATGCCAACATTCAACCTTCAGAAACTGGAAGAAAACGGACAGTCATGGCGGCCGACGAACACCTCGGAATTATATCCGGTGTTGCTTGATATCCCAGACGCTAATTCGGACGCAACGCCGCAACGCCGCTGCCGAACGCAGCCGCCGCAAACGGACCATTCGGCGATTGCACGCGCTGGGGCTGGAACTGAAGGACATGAATAGTCTGCGATTGGAGTCACTTGTAGCGTTGTAGTACTAGCGGGCTACCCCGAAATAAAGCTTAGGAGTTTACGAATGCCGACACCCGGAAATCCAAGGTCATACTCGCGACGCCATTTTCTGGCCACGGCAGGTGGTGCGGCGCTGGCGACATGCGCATTATCAAATATCGCCGGAGCGCAAGCCGGCCAGTCCGGGAGTTTCTCTGTTTGCAAATTTGAGCGAGGCTACGTGGACCCGCCCATTGCCCGGGCGAAACGCCGGACTCGGATCGTTGTGGATATTACCGGGTTATCCGGATCAGTTCAGGCGGAGTTATCGCTGCCGTCCGGCGTGAAATTTCTTAAGCCTGAAGTATCAAGTTTTGAGATCCCAATTTCGGACTCCGGCGGAATCAGACTGATGTGGGAGGTTATGGCCTCCCGTGCCGCCAGCGGTGATGCCCGGCTAATCCTCCGGCGAAATGATGCGGTTGTGTTGGAAGCAAAATTCCCCGTTGCCTGGACTTATCCGGTGCTTGTGCATCCGATGGATTATGTGCCAGTGCCGCACCCGGCCGATACGGGCCGTTACCTGATTGGTGCGATGCAGTGTCCGCTCTGGGGGACGCTGCCGTGGAAGCCGATCACTGCTTACCCAGACCGGGAACCCGTGCTGGGCTGGTACGATTATGGTACTCCGGCCACCGTGGACTGGGAGATTATGTATGCCTTGGATCATGGCATTTCATTCTTTTGGACTTGCTGGTACCGTTCGAAGAATAATGTGGGCAAGCCGGTGGAAAAGCCTCCGCTTGGGGATTGGCTGCAAGGGCTGTTTAAGTGCCAGTATGGAAATCAGATGAAGTTCGCTATTATCTGGATTCTGACGCCACCCAACACCTTCGCCCCGGGGATATCGTCAGCCGCGGACTTGATCGATAATGTTCTGCCCTTCTGGATAGACAACTACTTTGCGCGGCCCAATTACATGCGTTTTGATGGCAAACCATTACTCATGATTATGGGCGGACAGCATCTCATTGCGCAAATCGGCGGTGTTGAAAAGACCGCCCGGGCCATCGCGAAGATGCGGGAAATCTGTCACAAAAAGGGGATAGGCGACTTGATATTGGTCGGCGAAAACCACAACAACCCATTGGATAGGGAGGAGAATTTTAAGAAGATCGGCTTGGATTACGTAACCTCTTACCATTGGCCGTGTTGGAGCATTGCGTTCAAAAATCCGCGTCCGATTATTCCCGCGCAGGAATTATGTTGGAAGGATCAGACTAAGTACGCGGCGGTGCCGGCGATTGTTACCTGCTCCATGGGATGGGACGCCAGGCCGTGGGGAGACAAGGATTTCCGCTGGCGTCTGGCCCCCGCTAATTTCAAAACGCTGCTGCGAAAGGCAAAATCCTTCGTCGATTCCCAGCCAACCGGCTCGCTCGAAAGCCGGATGATACTGCTGGACAATTGGGATGAGTTTGGCGAAGGGCATTATATTTTCCCGAACCGCCAGTACGGCTTTGGCTATCTCGACGCGGTGCGTGATGTATTTGGCTCCGGTGGCCCCCCGCTCAAGCGGATCGACTTGACGCCGCAGGATGTGGGTCTTGGACCCTATGACCGGCTTTTCCGAAAGCGGAATAAAGAGACGCCATTGATTGAGCTTTAAGGTACACTGCAATGCTGAATAGCCCCACCATCTGACTGACCGAAAGGCCGTGAATGGGTTACGGTTCCTTTTAGGAGAATATAAAGTATGCGAAGTTGTTTTGGTTGTATCCAGGGTGTGCAGGTGCGCCGTTACCTACTCGTCGCTTTAGCCGCCGCACTTTTTGTTGTCGTCGGAACGAAAGCCATTGCCTATAGTAAGAATTGGC
>JAJZCT010000023.1 GCA_021828925.1 Planctomycetota bacterium | reverse complement strand
CCCCGCGCCTACTATTGGGCACAAAGTTGAGCAGTGGCTTGAATTAAAAGGAATTTTATTATGACTCTCAAGGAAAAAGATCCGGCCCCCGCATTTTCACTTTCCAGCACCGGCGGTCAAACGATCTGTTTGAAGGACTTAAAAGGGAAAAAAATCGTCCTTTATTTTTACCCCAAGGATGATACGCCCGGCTGCACCAAAGAGGCCTGCAATTTCCGTGACGGCATTGCAGATCTGGAAAAGGCCGGGGCGGTGGTGCTTGGTGTAAGCCCGGACAATGTAGCGAGCCATGAGAAATTCCAGAAAAAATTCAATCTGCCCTTTGCCTTGCTCGCGGATATCGACCACGCGGTAGCCGAAGCGTATGGCGTATGGAAGGAAAAATCCATGTACGGCAAAAAATATATGGGCATTGAACGCACCACGTTTATCATTGACGGCAAAGGCAAAATCGCCAAGATTTTCCCCAAAGTAAAAGTTGAAGATCATCACAGCGAGGTACTGGCGGCATTGGCGGCAATCGCATGAGTCGTTGCAGTACATGTTTGATTGCCCAAGCCCATAGATCTTTTAAGGCTTAACAATCTATTGGCGCTGTCAATAGATCGTCTTCAATTGATGTATCGATTGCATTCATGCAATCGATACATTGCCAACAGGCGCTCTGGCGACGCACCTGGACGCGGCATTGAAGGTCTTTCCTGTGGACGTGGTAACTGGTGCACGGCAAATGGGCAAAACCATGGCCGCCCAAAATCCCCGTTCGGGTGGCCCTGTTTCAGTTTTGATGATGTCGCGCAGCAAGGACAGACCCAGGAGTATCCCGATGTACCGCCGCACCTTGGCGATGAATTGGCCGATTCAGCCCATTGCGGCATCGACAACCTCGCGCATGATAAGGAACTGCCTGGCCTCCCGACCGAAACGGCCCCCGCCAATCAGGTCGCATGTTTTACGGAGAGTGGTCGTTCGTTGAACCGGATTAGCCGCCTCCTATGCGACTTGAGATCTGGAACCCGCTCAAAAATCCAGATCGATAAACACAACGAATTCGCGGCTCCTCTGAAAAATCTCCGCCCGATCGGACGCGTATTTTCACCGGAGTTTTTCGTGCGCGCTTACCAGATCAAAAAATGCAAAAATGAGATTAGCTGTCCAAGTTCCGGCGCGTCAGGGCTGCCCGATGCATCAGGCCGGCCTTAACTGACCTCGCCCCCAACCGTTTGTGAAATGATCCATGAGTTGCCTTGAAATGAAAAGCAAAATTCCGTCAGGCTTTCGAGAATCAACCGCAGTTCACAATTGTCCTCTGTAGTATGTCAGTGCGGCAGAAATGCGGCTCGGCGCGGCCCCGTAAAAGCTTACAAGGCAGTGGCGCATGGACAGCGCTGGATCCATTGATAAGAAGTAGGAATTGTGCACTTGAATGATATTGAAAACCGATGGATAATCCGCCAAGGGGATCAAGAATGCTTGATCCGCTCCCAGAGGTCTAACGGGAGTCCGCCTGATTTTATGCTTGGCACGCTTTTTCTGATTTGCGCCGTTGCAGGCGGCACTTTATTTTTGTGCCTGTTTTTTCTGCAACTTCTTGGCTTGGGCGGGCATCATGCCGGCATGCACCATAGTTCGTCCCCCGGTGTGCACGCGAACCATTTGACTCCAGGCACTCATTCCGCACCGGCACAGGCGGGTGGCTTTCGCGGCCATCTGGCCCGCAGCCTTGGAGGCAAGCAGGCTGTATCTCATGTTCTCGCCCACCAGAGCAGCAGCCCCGGACAGACCGGGCACTGGGCACCAGTGTTACAGTCATGGCTTGTGACAATGCTGAGTTTTCAGGGAATCGTGACCGGGGTCACCGCTTTTGGCCTGGTCGGTTTGGCCGCAATGTCACAAAACTGGACAGTTTGGCTGGTCTTGCCATTGGCGTCTCTGAGCGCAATCGGCGCAAGCCTTCTGGTCGCTTCATTGCTTCATCTTCTACTGTCGATGGATTCGGACGGAACCATCAATACGGTGGAGGCAATCGGTTCCACGGGTTCGGTCTACCTTTCGATTCCACCGCGGAACACTGGAATCGGAAAAGTTCTGGTAAGGATGCAGGGGAGGACCATGGAATACAGTGCGGTAACTTATCAGCCCGAAGAGATTAAAACGGGAGAAGAAATTATAGTTGTGGGCGTGCAGAAACCGGGTATCCTAGAGGTGTCGTCGGCGTCATCCGTGCCAACTCGGATCGACTTTTAAAAAAGCAAAGGAGCAACACGATGATTCCCCTGGCGTTTATGCTTCCGGCAGCGGTCGTTACAGGCGGTCAGTGGATCGGCATACTGAGCGCTTTTGTTGCAATCGTTTTTTTCTCTTTCGTTCTGCTGGCGCTTAGCCGATACAAGCGCTGTCCGAGCAACCGAATACTGGTAATCTACGGTCGAGTCGGCGGCGGAAACACGGCCCGGTGTATTCACGGCGGCGCCGCCTTTGTTCTGCCACTGATACAGGACTGCTCGTTCCTGAGCCTCGAACCGTTACAGATAGAAATCCCGCTCTCCGGCGCCCTATCCATTGAAAATATCCGTGTGAGCGTACCGAGTGTGTTTACCGTGGCAATTGGCACCACGCCTGAATTGATGCAAAACGCGGCCATCCGCTTGTTGGGGCTCGACATGAAGCGCATTCAGGAGCGTCTGGAACACATTATTTTCGGACAATTTCGTGATGTGATAGCCTCCATGAAAATCGAGGATATTGCACGACACCGCGAGCAGTTCCTTAAGAACATTCAACTTTCACTGGAGCCGGAGCTTAACAAACTGGGACTGGTGCTCATTAATGTGAACATTACAGATATTAATGATGAATCCGGCTATATCGTGGCGATCGGCAAGAAAGCCGCCTCGCAGGCGGTGCAACAGGCCATGGTGGATGTCGCCCAGCAGGAAAAACTGGGAGCGGGAGGCGTGGCGGACGCCGAACGCGAAAAAGCCATTCAGGTTGCCAACGCCCAGAAACTCAAGGACATCGGCCTGCACGAAGCCCAAAAAGATCAGGCCGTTCGTGTCGCGGAACTGGAACGCGACCAGAAAATCGGGGAGGCCACGTCGCAGCGTGATCAGATCGTCCGCTTTGCCGAACTGGACAAGGAGAAAAAAGTCGCCGAACAGAAGGCTAGTTTTCAGCGCGATATTGAGGTTGCGGAAGCGGATCAGGCCAAGCGTATCGCCGTGGCGGATGCCAACGCCGTCGCAATTGCCGGAGAGAGCAAGGCACAAGCCAATATTGCATCGGCTCAATCCGAACTGCAAATCAGGCAGGCCGAGGCCTATCGGGCCGCTGAAATTATGAAGCGTCAGGCCGATGCGGCGGTCGAAGAGGCCCAGAATCTGGCGTTGGCAAAAGCGGCCATGGCAAAAGCCCAACTGGTCGAAGCGCAGCAGATCGCCGCGGTCGAAGCTCCTGCCAAGGTTGAAAAAGCGAAGATTCTCGTCGATGCTCAAGCCGCCGCGGAAAAGCGGCGACTGGAAGCGGAAGCGGAGGCCAATGCGATTTTTGTAAAAATTGACGCCGAAGCCCGTGGACAATATGAAACACTGGCGAAAAAAGCCGAGGGCCTGAAAATGATTATCGACGCCTGCGGCGGATCGGACAAAGCCTTCCAGATGCTCATGTTGGAACACATGGACAAACTGGCGGAAACTGCGGCTACGGCCATTTCCAATATTAAATTTGATAAAGTGGTGGTGTGGGAAAATGGCCACTCCGGCTCTAACGGCAATGCGGCGTCGAACTTTCTGCAGGGGATGGCGCGAAGCATGCCGCCAATGATGCAGGTGATGCGCGATATCGGCGGAGTCGAGTTGCCGGAGTATCTTGGACGGTTTGCAACAGACGGCGCTGTCCGAAAAACGGTCGATGAAAAGCCCGCGACCGAGAATCCCAGTCCGGAAGTTGATGCAACCCAGGGCGCTTAAACGGCGTACTCATTCGAGGATATATAAGACAGGAATAGATTATGTTGAAACGAATCGGCAATTTGTTCAAGGGGGTTCTGGGCACGTCGGTTTCCAGTATCGAGCGACGGAACCCCGAGATGCTTCTGGAGGTGGAAAAGGAGAATGTTCGCGCTCAGATCGGCAAGTTTAACAAAGGATTGGCCGCTCACGCGGGACTGTGCGAGCGGCTGATGTCGCGTGTTAAAACACTGGAGAACGATCAACAGGAACTTCAAGCCCGTACCAGCGCCCATTTGCGGGCAGGAAACCGCGACCTGGCGGCACAGTATGCGTTGCGGCTCAAAACCACAGCGCATGAGCTGGAGGAAAACCGGCGACAACTCGGTGCCGCGGAAGAGACCTATAGCACGCTGATTCGCCAGCGCGATGTGGCCGTCGAGGCGGCCCGCCAGAAAATAGAGTCACTCAAGCAGTCGATCGACGATTTAAAGGTAAAAAAAGCGATGGCGGAGCTGACAGAAACCGCCTCGGGCATGGTGACCGGGGCCGGTGCCAGTGGCGACACCCTCTCGCGCCTGCGCGAAATGGTAGAGGATGAACGATCCAAGGCGGCGGGACGGATTCGCGTAGCACGCGACTCAATGTCGCTTACAGACCTTGACATCAAGGAGCGCGAACAGAAAGCCATGGCAGAACAGGCCCTCGCGGAGTTTGAGGGCAAAGCCCCGCCTCAACTCGGTGCCGGTGACACCGCAAACCCAAGCTGATTACCGATGCAGCCCGGGTGCTCAAGCGCCGTTCGACACTGGATCGCCTGAAAAGGCTATTGGCCGATCCCGGCATCGGATGGGCACGTAAAATGAATGGTGCCGATCCAATGACGGTTTACCTTCATGCCCAGCGCCAATATAGAATTCCTGCGGAAGTGCCCTCGCATTTTTATCGTCTTGAGTTTTGCCGCACTCATTTCCGCGCGGCCGGACCTTACCGCGACCATTGATTTTCGTCGCTCCCGTCGGGTTATCCTGACCTTTTTCATCGGCCCGTTTTTTTGGGAAGGCATGCGGATATTCCATCACCGTGCGATGATCTTTGCGATAAGTGGCAAGCTTTCTTTCTGTGGGTTTTTAGTGCGGCTCATTAGCATTTTCCTAATAGTCCGCTTTGCGGTAGCCCGGGCGGTGATCGTCGGCATCGTAGGCGACGGTTTGTTCGGTACCATGAACTTCCACGCGCTGAATGGAAACCGCTTTGCCGGTTTTTTCATCAATGGTGGCCAGAATACCGCTCATGCGCGGATCACCCGTGGCCACGTCAAACATCTGCGGCATGCTGGTAGTGAAAAATTTCAGCACCCGCTCGGTCCGTCGCCCCAGCACACTGGCATACGGGCCGGTCATGCCGACATCAGAAATAAACGCGGTTCCGCCCGGCAGCACGCGGGCATCGGCGGTGGGCGTGTGGGTGTGGGTACCAAAGCAGACCGACACGCGACCATCCAGGTACCAGCCCATGCCAACTTTTTCACTGCTGGCCTCGGCATGAAAATCCACCACGCGCACCAGAACATCACGCGGCACTTCCTCCAACATGCGGTCAATGGCCGGGTAGGGACTGTCAATGGGATCCATATATACCCGGCCCATAACCTGCAAAACCGCCACGCTCACACCGCCGGCCGTTTTGGCCAGCGTCCAGCCTTTACCAATACTTTCCTTCGGAAAGTTGCCGGGGCGTATTAACTGATTCGATGTTTCCAGCAGTTTAATGACTTCCCGCCGCCGATAGGTATGATCCCCCATCGTGCATACGTTTACACCCGAAGCCAGTAATTTTTCAAAAATAGCCGGAGTCAAACCGGAACCACCGGCGGAATTCTCCGCATTGGCCACCACCAGATCAATGCCGCGGGATTTAATAAAATCCGGCAGCATTTCCATGATAACTTGCCGGCCAGGCCGGCCGACAATATCGCCCAGGCATAAGATATTAATGGACATGGTGCTGGCCAATCCTTTCCAATGATGGCCGCTAATTCAATGGGCCGGCAAGATAATGAATGCTTAAAAAGAAAACCACCTGAATAATCAGCGCAATCAGCGCCATAAAAAAAAGCACTTTGATTGAAAACCATAAGGTTCCCGGCACCAGGCCGGAAAGATCATCGCGCCGCACCGTCTGATACACCAGTGAAATGATCACCACCAGCGGAAAAATCAGCAGCAGCCATATGGCAGTGAGGTGCGGAATGGCGGAATACAGCGGATTAATAAATGGAACCCAGGCCAGCGGTCCAAGCAGAGCGGTCATGTTTTGGCCTCCGTGGCTTTACCGGCTGGCGGCATCTGCGGGGCTGGCTCGCTGATTCGCATAAACAAGTCCACCAGAATCAGCAGATTCAGCATGCCCGCCAAACCACAGTACGCCGTGGCAACTTCCTGAATCAGCGGGGCAAAACCCGGCGGATGGTGCGACTTCGGCGGGTAGTAATGCGGCTTAATGGTAACACCCGCAACGGCCGGCCACCCTGCCATATACTGGGCATAATCCCACAAGCGCTGGCGCGGACGGTTCAGCGCCGGCAAGCCACCCAGCAGCAGCCCCATGAAAAACAGGCCATGAATGCCCAATGCAAAAATTTTCGCGTGTTTCTTACGGCCCACCATCCAATGGCCCAGGCCGGGGACAAACCACCCTACCGCCAGCGCCACATATCCAATTGCGCCTGAACCATTATCTTCAATTGAAGAATCCAAGAACCGCTCCAAAATCCGCTGCGGCACATTCTGTCCAAGCAGCTACAACTCACTTTTATACCGATTCAGCCGACTTTTTGCCAATCGGGCAGACAACATCTGCCAACCGAGGACACGGCGATATTTCCAGGCAGGGTTGAAATCTTCAAAAAACAAGCGTTTTGCAATATTCCCGGGATATTCCTGAATTGGCCGATCCAGGCCGTGATCCGTGAGCACGCCTGGCGGGCCGGTGCGTTTGCCGCACCCGCCAAGGACGGTCTCTTTCAGGCTGTTAGCGGCAACTCAATTGGTGGCACGGCATGCTCGATTTCCGAACGCTGCGGCTCAAGCCAGGGTGGCAGCATTAATTTTCTGCCTAATTCCGCTGCCGGCTGATCCGCCGTAAAGCCCGGATTGCTGGTCGCAATTTCAAACAGCACGCCACCGGGTTCGCGGTAATAAATGGAATGAAAATAACAGCGATCCATAACCGGTGAAACTTTGAGACCAAGGCGGGAAATGGTCTGGTGCCACGCTGCCTGCTGGGCATTATCGGGTGTGCGAAATGCCACATGATGGACCACGCCCGCGCCCAAGGTGCCATGCCGGAGGTCCGGTACCTGCAGCAGGTCAATAATCACCCCTGGCCCATGATCGTTGGAGCCGGCCAGAAACCGAGATCGATTTTCCGCCTTATCCTGAAGTTCGTAGCCCATTACCGTCTTGAGCAATTCAATTGTTGACTCTTCCTTTCTTTGTGAAATAGTCACACTGTGCAGGCCGCGAATGGCATAAGTTACGCGAATTGGCCCGGCAGGCCAGGGCGCAGCGGTGGAATCCGCCGGTTGATCTTCACCAATGATCTCCACGCGCATACCATCGGGATCCAGGAAACTCAGCACCCGTTGACCGAATCGCACGCCATCCGATTCCGTTTCAATACCCCGCTGCGTCAACCGATTCAGCCAGAAGTCCATGGCATTGGCGGGGACGGAAAAGGCCGTCGCGGTAACCTGCGGCGGTCCCACACGTCCACGTGCGGCTCCGGGCCAGGCAAAAAATGTCAGGAGAGTTCCCGGGCGGCCCAATTCATCGCCATAGTAAAGATGGTAACTGGCGGGGTCGTCAAAGTTCACCGTGAGTTTCACCAGCCGCAGCCCCAATACCCCGCAATAAAAATTGATATTGCTCTGGGCATCCGCGGAGATCGCGGTAACATGGTGCAGCCCCGGCAAAGTGGGATTTTCTGTGTTCATCGTGATTTTCCGCCTTAAAAGACCGTCCCATTGATTTTCCTGACCAGCCCCGTACCGCCGCTTTGGTTTCTGGCCGCCGACCGATGAATTATAGCCCGCGGCAACATAAATTTGCGATTGAGGCACGCGTAACGGCGAAGGGCGATTGGAATTGCAACTTTTTTGCGGCTTTGACTTCCCAGTATCCCGCGGGCGCTCTATGATTTGGCCCGGTTGTTTGGGCACACCCTGAGCGGGGTGATGGCGTATTTTTTGCCGTTGATCCTGAACGGGCTTTTTGAGCGGGACTGTGACGAACGTATCAGTTGATAAACAGAACTCTGCGGCGATGACCGGTGCGTTGCGCCGAACATTTCGTGCCGGACTTTACGCGGCAGTGGTTGCGGCGCTGGGAAGCAGCCTTGGCCTTGTGCAGGCGCAAAGTATTGAGCAACCCATAACCCCGACTGTTTACCCGATTCTCAAGCCCACCGGAACGGTCGGCGTGCCGCTGGTGGTATCGGCCCAACACACCACCACCTGGCAGAATAACGGCGGTACGCTTCATTTATTGGCGGCGGGCCATGTTCGAATTGACATTGGCTATCGCAGGCTGTTTGCCGATCATGCGGTAATCTGGCTATATCCGCAGGGGCAGGGACAATCCGGTTATTACAAGGTGCAGGTATATCTGGCGGGCCATGTAATTATCCGTGAAGGGACGACCCATGCGGCGGTAAGCACGGCCAATGAAATGCTGGTAACCACGCGCATTACCTCGCGTGTGCGGTTATCCGGCCCGGCACCGATTGCCCGCAATGATTCGAAAAATGCCCTTGTTATCCGTGGCAGAAAACTCATAGATGAACTGGCTTCCGCGCCGCAGGCGCAGATGGCGATTCCGAATATTGAAATATCGCCAACCGAATTGGCTTTACGCAATGGCTGGTTTGCAAGCGGATCACGGGTGCCGGTTGCTCCGATTCCCGTGTCACCGTCAAAGGCCCGCTCCCGGCCAACATCCAAAGTTGCGAAATCAACGGTTCCGCCCCCACCAACCCCTCAGGTCATGGCAACGGGCAACATCATCACCGAGCGAGTCATTGGAGATCAACGCGTCACGGTGGCCAAAGGAGAATTTTTCCTGTTCCGGCAATTGCCCGGCCACAATGCCCTGGAACTTCGAGCCAATAATGCGGTCATGTTCAGCCCGGCCGGACACGCTTCGGCCGGCAGTAAAGAAGTGAGCACTGCGGAAACCGCACCCATCGCACAAAAGGTTCAGGGCGTATATCTCGATGGTGATGTAACGGTTACCTACGGCGATCAGACGCTTCATGCGGACGAGGTCTACTACGATTTCACAACGAACCGGGCGATTCTGCTTAACGCGGTACTCAGTTCACAGGATATTCAGGCAAAATCGCCTTTGTATTTGCGGGCCAAGGAAATTATTCAGCTTGCGCAGGGGCAATTTGAAGCCAAATCCGTGAAGTTATCAACCGATGAATTTTATCAGCCCCATTATTATATCGGTGCCAGCGCCATGACCGTGCGGAGTGTCATGGCACCTGCACCGCCGGGTACGAGACCCAAAACCGCCTATTATGCCTTTACATCCACGAATACCACCGCCAGTTTTCTCGGCGTGCCGTTCTTTTACTGGCCGTATGTGTCGGGCACAACGCAACAAAGCCCGTCACCATTAAAGTCAGTAAGTGTGGGCAACTCCAGCATTTTTGGGGCGACCGTGGAGACGAATTGGAACCTGCTTTCCTTAATGGGAATCAATCCGCCGGGCGGTGTTACAGCGGACGTTAATGTCAATGAATACTCCAGCCGCGGCCCATCGACCGGAGTTAATGCGCGATATGACATTAACGGAATGCGTGGTGTGGTAAATAGCGCGTTGATGTATGACACCGGCACCGATCAACTCGGAGCCAACCGTGACAACTTGCCGGTCAGCCAGCACACGCGCGGTTATATTTCCGTGCGGCATATGCAGCAGCTTTCAGATCAGTGGACGGTTGCGGTGGAAGGCAGTTACGTTTCTGATCCCAATTATCTGGAGCAATATTTTCAGAGCATTTATGCCACCGCTCCGGAGCAGCAAACCTCCATATATGTTAAACAGCAGCATCATACGGAAGCTCTCACGGCACTGGGAAAATGGAATCTGACCGGATTTATAACCAATGCCGATCTGGAAAACAATGAATATTCGGTCCAGCGCTATCCCGAAGTCCATTATTACCGCGAGGGTGACAAAATTCTGGGCCTGTTCACCTATTTCAGTGACAGCAGCGGCGGAATCA
Organism: Planctomycetota bacterium; assembly: GCA_021828925.1. Next base: position 3,495 of record JAJZCT010000023.1, on the reverse strand, counting down.
TCAACGACCAGTTCAGCAACACAACGTCCGGCGTGCGGGCGCTGCAACTGAATTTTCCGGGATTAAATCCCAATGAAACCTTCTCACAGTATTATCTGGGCAACGGCTGGACCGATCAGCCCGTGGCCCGATTGGATTCCCGCCAGGAAATTGACTTTCCGCTGGCGGTTGGACCCGTGCAGTTTGATCCGTTTGTCAGCGGCCGCCTGACGTACTGGGATACAACTTTTCCCGTTGTGAATAACCAGTTGGGCGGCGGCACAACACGGGCTTGGGGAACCGTGGGATTCCGCAGTTCCACAACATTCTCCAAGGTGTATCCGGATGTGAAGTCGGATCTGCTGGATATTGATCAATTGCGGCATATTATTGAGCCGCAGATCAGCATGTTTGTCAGCGGCGCCAACGTACAGCAGGGATATCTGCAGCCCTTTGACCGTAATGTCGAGGGCATTACCGATGCCAGTGGTGCGGAATTTGCGCTGCGGCAAACCCTGGAAACCAAACGCGGCCGGAAGGGCCATCGGCAGATTGTAGACTGGATTACCTTCAATGTGGCCGCCGATGTGTTCTGGAATCATCATTTATCCGGGCCATTTGACCCCAACAATCCGCAGTATGCCGGCGCACCATTTTCCACAAGTGATTTTGGCAATCCGTTAATCGGATATTATGACTGGAGCCGGCCGGAGTTAAGCCAGATTGCCGACAGCATCAATGCCAACTTCAAATGGCGGATCGGAGCGAATGTGGAATTTCTGGCGGATGAAAGCTGGAATGTTGACTTGCAGCAGTTGGAAGAACTTGACTCGGGCATAGAGGTTAATCAATCTCCAAACTTAAGTTACTTCCTGGGCAACCGGTATATCCGTGCGGTGAACTCGGACCAGTGGACGGCGGCTATTTCCTATAAGCTCACACACAAATATACCGTGGCGGCCTCGGAAAGTTACGACTTTGCGCTGAATCATAATGTCATGACCGAATTTACGCTGGTCCGTGAAATTCCACGATTTTATGTCGGTATAACGCTGGCGTATAATGCTGATACAGCGTCGACCGCGGCCATGCTCAGCCTGTGGCCGGCGGGCTTCCCGCAGGCCGGAGTTACCAATCAACAGGCCCTGCAGACTATTGCCCCTTAACCAAATCGGGGATGATCTATGGCGAAATGTTTTGCAATTTACAGTTTCCTGCTCATGGCGACCTGTGCCGCCGGGCCGGTATTTGCCGCTGGCGTGGATAATGGCATCATGCCCTTGCCCACGCCGTACTTCGGCTCGGACAATCGAATCAGCGAGGGGCAATCCGGGAATGCGCCGGCATCATTGGCGGCCTATCATGTTCATAAGCAACGCCTGCATGTGACCTTACAGTTCGGCTACTATAATGACTACTGGTTTCGCTATCATGATGTTTCCCCCAATCGCCCCAATCTGCAAAATGTGACACGAATCAGTTTAAGTCTAAAAAAATGGGGAACAGTGTACCTGCGCACATTTGAAGATTACTCCTACGATATTCGTAATCCGTATATCAATGCATTATCCCGCGGAATTGCGGGCAGACCCGTTGCCGGCGGCAATATTGGATATGTTCCATCAAGCAATTTTACCGAAGGTGATATTACCATCGGTTATCAATATGACCTCATGAACGTCGTGCGTCTGGATGTCGGCTACACCAATTTTATCACACCGGTGAGCCAATATTTTGTCCCCTCCGCCGATCCTGTCGCCAATACCATCATCAGCCACGGTCAAGCCGATAGTCAGGAGGCGTATATCCGCGTGAGCTTGAATGACGATCGGTATCTGGGGCAATTTGCCATTCACCCGTTTGTTATGGTTGGATTTGATTATGATGGAGCCTACTACACCAGCGGAGCCGGGCAATATTTTGAAATCGGCATGAATCAGGTTTTTGTGGTACCACACACCGGCGGGCTGACCATTTATTCGCCGGTGAGCGTTTCGTTTATTCATGATGAAAAAAGACTGGATGTGAATCTCCACAGTTATCGCGATGGATATCTGGGAACTTTTGTGGGAACGGTGTTGACCTACCCCCTTAACGGCCTATTCCATATTCCCGCAGGCCGCGGACACTATGAAATCGGCGCGGTCATTAACAGCATTTTTGCGGGGTCACGCTATTCGCAACCCGCCGGAACGCAAAGCGATGCCACGATTCTGGGATTATTTATCCGCATGAGCTATTAAATGACTTTCACCACCGCGGCCCACTTCGAGTAATATAAAAAATATGATTGCTCCGTTGCAGGTTATTATTTTTCTTCTGATGGTGGCGGCATTCGCCGGCGCGCCGCAACGCCCGCCCATCGCTTTTTCCCCATTCATGGTGGTGCTGCTGGTGATTCTCGCCCACGCCGGCGTGCTGGCGGCGGCCAAGCGCCGATTCAACGGCATCAGCCGGAAATTAGCATCCGGCATTTTTTCCACCCTGGAGGCTGGAACCGCCATTCAGGAAGCCATTTCCCGACTCATGGCCACAAACACGATGTTGCTGGCTGTGGATCTATGGATCTTCGGGCTGGGGTGGCTGGTGAAATTCCACTGGAACAGCCGGCATCTGCCCGTGCTGTCCTCGGTCATCTGGCTGGTAGCGCCGGTGCTGACCTGGCTGGCAATATGGTATCTGGAATATCCGCTGGAAAATCAAATCCATGGAATTTCCGAACTTTCTGCAGCAGGCAGTGATTTTCCAACGCATCCAATGCCTTCCCGCTCGCAATATGTCAATATGCAGTTCCGGCATGGCATGTCGCTGCTGATTGTGCTGTTGATCTTTGATCTGCTGACGATTCCAGTTACCGCGGTGCTTAATAACCTGAATCTGGATAACTGGTCGGCAGTTGCATCACTATTGCCGGCCATCGCATTATTACTGGTGTTGCCGGCAGTGGTGGTTCGATACTGGCGAACCACCCGCCTTCCGGATGGTCCGCTGCGCACACGTCTGGAGGATTTATCGCGGCGCAAGCACGTTGGGTTCATGGACATACGTATATGGCACACCTATTATCGCATCCCCTCGCCGCAATACTGGGTTTTCTGCCGTGGTGCAGATACTTTCTGCTTACTGATCTGCTTCTGGAACGATTGGATCCACGGCAGGTCGAAGCGGTTTTTGCGCATGAGGTTGGACATGGATATCATCGGCATATCTGGTGGTACCTGCTGACGTTTACCGCAGCGGACTTACTGGGCACGGGAATCTCTCTCTGGGCCGGAAGTTACTGGGCATTAAGTGACAACACCTCCATGCTGTTGAATTTCACGATTGTCGGAGTTCTGGTCGTATTTGGCTTCTCACGCGTGAGCCGGTTATGCGAACATCAGGCGGATTGGTTTGCCGCGCAACACATTGCCGACCGTGTTGGTATCACCGTTCAGGTACCGGTCGCCTGCGCTGCAGCGTATGAATCCTCCGGCGAGGATGGCGCAAACCCATCGGCCCATGCTCCTGAGTATT
>JAJZCT010000022.1 GCA_021828925.1 Planctomycetota bacterium | reverse complement strand
ATATGGCGCTCGGTACCGGCGAAAACATCAGCATCGGTAAATAGAGTGATTTTCATAGCAGTAAAGTCAGTATGGTCGGTAATAGCAGTGTTATCAGTATTGGCAGTATTGGCAGTATTGGTCCCGGCGTGCCGGGAAGCAGTCGGCATTTGGCATTTAGCATTTCCCGGAAGCGCTGCGCTTTGGTTATGCCCGGCAGTCCCGGCGTGCCGGGACCCGTTGTTTCCCGGCGCGCCGGGACGGAAGCGCTGCGCTTCCTTTTTCTTCTAAATGCTCAATGCCAGATGCTGAATACTTCGCCGCATCCTCTGTGTCCTCTGTGAACTCGGTGGCTAACCAATGGGAATAGAGGCAATCAGAATCTGTTCATAGCGCTCCAGCACCTTGGGCCACTGGTATTGTTCCACCGTCGCTGCGACTTCCGCCGGATCAGCCCCACCAGTGCCAACTGCCGCCATCGCCAATATTTTCCGCAGTTTCATCGCAATCTCATCCACATCGCGCGGATTATCCAGCAGTTCCCCCGTCTCGCCTTCCCGCACCGTTATGGCCGCGCCCGCCAGCCGGCTGGTCTGCACAGGAAGCCCACAGGCCATGGCCTCCACAATCACCAGGCCCCACGCCTCATAGGTTGTCGGCAGCGCAAAGACATCGCTGGCCGCATAATACCGCCCCACATCGCTGCTGGGGCCCGTGAACTTCACCCGATCCGCAATTCCCAATTGCCGCATCTCCGCGGCATATCCGCCCGGCGCAACCCGCCCCACCACCAGCAGACGCAGCGATTTGTCATTTAGCTGCACCATGGCCCGTATCAGCGGCCCAAATCCCTTGCGCTCCAACTCATTGGCCACAAAAATGACCACACGGTCAGAACCGCTATATCCCAGCTCCGACCGCACTTTTTGCCGCTCTGCATTCCGGCGGCCCACGTTAAATTCGGTGGGGCTATATCCATTGGGCAAAATGTCAATATCCTTACCAGGCACGCTGTAAAACCGCATCAGATCATCCTTGACCTGCTGCGTTAAAGCGATCAACCGGGAATAACGCCGCCCCTGAAAATACCATTTTTCCCGCGCCAGCAGATATGGATGAATGGGATTCACCCACTGCTTCATCCGCCCCTTCAAATTGCGCTCGCGCTGGCTGATTTCAATCCAGGCCTTGTGCACGCTTGGCACCCAGAACACGCCACCCGGTGGTGAAATCACGCCAAATGCCGCATGCACATCCGGTGCAGGATTCATTTGCGACAACGCCGCCGGACTTCTCGCGGCGAAGCGGCGCAGCCGCAGCAACGGCACGCGGGAATGGGCATTAACAGGAATCTTTTCAATTCCCGCCGCCAATACAGCGGGGTCGAAATCAGAGGCGATGACTGAAACACTGTGCCCGCGCGCGGCAAGAAAATTAGCGCATTCCACCATGACGCGCTCAACCCCGCCGCGGCGATGGCAACCGGGAAAGCTTAGCGCTATTTTCATAGCTTCAAAACTCCAATGATCAATGGCCAATGATCAAAATAAATGAAGACATAATGCTTTTTTAATTTGCGCTATTCTCATAGCTTCAAAATCCAATGAACAATGACCAATGATCAAAATAAATGAAAACATAATGCTTTTTTAATTTGCGCTATTTTCATAGCTTCAAAACTCCAATGACCAATGAGCAATGATCAAAATAAATGGAAACATATTGCGTAGATTCATATTTCAATGATCAAAAATGATGAAATGCAGGCTGTTTATAGTCCTTTTTATTTTGTTTTGGTCTGGTTGAACCGAAGTGTGCGAATTGTGCTGAATAGAATACGAGATATCTCATCCGCAATTTCAATAAGTTCTGCGGCCGCCTTTGGCTCAAGATAATTTGCATCTCGGAGCAAACTGATCCAATATTTTGACTCGCGGCATTCTTTATAAGCAATGGACGCCTTGCTCGAAAGATCTGCTCCGGATATTGCGGCTTCCGCTTCAGCAAGATTGGCGCCAATGGAAGTGGCGCTACGAATCAGTTGTCGTGAAAGCACAAATTCCCTTCTTTCCTGCCTGATTATTTCGCACGCTTTGATTACCTTTAAAGCGAATGCATACGCCTTTTCATACGCAATGTTTTCTTTTCTCATTTCTTTCCTTATTTTTGATCATTGATCATTGATCTTTGTACATTGGGCCGCTGAGGCGAGCTTCGCACTTCGAACCACACTGCCGTCATCATTCCCGCGGCACACCAGGCCCAGATCAATGGACCGCGGCACCAGTATTGATCCACCATTCCATGGGCGAATCGCTGAAAAACCAGCGCCGCTCCAATGGCCACAAGAGAAAACCTCGGATCGCGCGGATCCAGCCGCTTGTGAATTTTCCACGCCATGCCCGCCGCCACAGCATGAATCAACAGAAATGCCAGCACCCCCTGCACGCCCGATTCCGCCAGTGTTACCATAAATAAATCTGTGGCATCCATTTCCTTCCGCAATTGCACCCCGACACCAAAGACGGGGTTGCTGTTAAATTGCGCCCATGCGTAATCAATGCTTTTGTACCGCGCATTGATATTGCGGGCAGCACTGCTGAAATCAAACGCATAATTCTGCTTTTGCTTCGGCAGCGTCAGATACAGCAGTCCCGCCAATGGAATTACAACCAACCCGACGCGCAGAATTAATCCGAACCGTTTGCGCAGAATCAGCAAAACAAACGAACCAGCCATTGCTTCCAGCCAACCGCCGCGGGACAGGCACAAAAACAACGCTGCGCCGATCAGGAGCAGCGCCCAAAATAGCAGCCGAGCCTTCTTGCGGTCGCCGGTAAATTTCGCCGCCAGCCAGAATTCCAGCCCCATGACAAATGTTGATCCGAATACCGCCCCCCATGCGTTCTTATTTTCATGTGGATAGTGAAAATGGGTCAGCAGCACCATGATGGCGAAAATGGCTGCCATTCCCACCGCACCCTCCAGTGCAAAGCGCAGATCATCCGTACCGCCGGGGAATGAGGCGGTAATCATGATGCCAAATACCAGGTACACCACCATCTGCGCATACGCGGTGATGGCGGGGCTGTGGGGATGAAAATGCGGCAATGATGATATCAGGCAGAAAAACAGGTACAGCATCACCGGCCAGAACAGCGGCCCCATGCGGATCGGCTTGCCCATCTGAGCGGTTTTCAGCATACATACCGGGAACAGAATCGCCAGGCACAATTCCGAAATGGATAGATGCACCGGCATACCCGGAATATCCTGCTGCAGAGGAATCAGCGCAAAGGTGATCATCAGCGCGATGCGCGGCTGCCAAAATGCGATGAAAAGAAAGACCGCACCCACAATGGCCCCCGCCGCCAGCACCGAAAAGTGCGCCAGCACGCCCAGCACCAAAGCCGCCGGCAAGCCCCATTTGGCAACCTGGCCCAGCGAAACCTTGCGCGGCGCACGCACCAGCGCGGGATTCATAGATTGCACGGATTGGATGTATTTAGTATTTAGCATTTTGCATTTAGTGTTTAGTATTTAGTATTTGGCATTTAGCATTTGGTATTTAGCAAGGATCCCGCGCAGCGCGGGCGTCCTGCTCGCATCCCCGCCAGGTCGGGGATCAATGCTCAATGCTTAATGTTAATTGCTGCCGCGTAGGCATCAAGATATTGCTGCGCGATTTTTGGCCAGGCGAAGTCGGAGGCGCGTTGCTTTGCGGCTCTGCCCATGCGGCATACAAGATCAGGATCGGAACGAAGCTTCTGCATTGCCGCTGCCAATAATTCCGGCTCACTGCGATCCACCAACAGACCGTTAGCGCCATCGGTGATAATTTCGGCCGGGCCGGCATTATTGACGGCAATGACCGGTGCTCCGGCGGCCATCGCCTCAATAATTACAATGCCAAATGGCTCGGCAGGCGAGGCCAGGACAAAGAATTGACAGCCTGCCAGATAAGATGCTACCCCCTCGCGGCCGAGGCGGCCCGCAAAATTGATGCGGTCGGCAAGGCCAAGATTGTTGGCAAGAGTTCCGAGGTTATCCATTTCCGGACCATCGCCACCGATAACAAGAACCGTTGAATCAGCTAAACCGCTTTTTCCAAAAGCCTGAATGAGCGTATGGAATCCTTTTTGCGGAGCTAATCGTCCTAAACTTAAAATATACGGATATTCATGACGATGCGGCTTTACATTTTCGAATTCACTGAAATCGACGCCGTTGAAAACGACGCGGGCTTTTTCTTTGAACGGCTGGCCGAAGAATTCTTCGGCATCCTGCAGCGTGCGTTGCGAACAAGCGGTAATGCCGTCAGCTCGCCGAAGCACGGTACGCAAAATTCTCTGCGCCTGCGGGGATTTTTGGAATATCTGATTGGCGTCCATGGTCAATTCGCCCTGCAGTGTTACCACCAGGGGCAGATTCAGCTTTTGTTGCGCGATCATGGCATAATGGGCGTTGCTGCTGACACACTGCACATGCAGCACATTAATCTGATGCTTGCGTAAAATGGAGAGCATTTCACGTTCAATACCGCGGTGGGTTAAATGGTAATTGATGGCTGCCTTGGCGGAGCCTTCCGGCAGACGGAATGGCAGGCGGTAAACGGAAATGCCATCAATGGTTTCATCGGCGGGCAAGTCCCGCGGCCAGCGGTTGGTAAGAACAATCACGCCGTGGCCCTGGCGCATAAGCTCCAAGGCCAACTGGCGGCAAAGTTCCTCCACCCCACCAAGGGAAGGATGAAACGCGGAAGCAAAAAGAGCAATATTCATGGGGACCAAGAAAATAGGAGTTAGGAGTTAGGAGTTAGGAGTTAGCATTTGGCATTTGGCATTTGGCATTTGGCATTTAGCATTTGGTATTTAGCACGGATCCCGCGCAGCGCGGGCGTCCTGCCCGCATCCCCGGCAGGCCGGGGCTCCATGCTAAATGCTAAATGCTCAGTGCCAACTGCTACTGCCGCTTACTTCCCCACGGGGAGCGGTCGCTGGGTGATCGCGTTGCGGTAGGCGCTTAATAGCCGGCATACCTCCTCGCTGATTTCCCAAAGTGGTCGCTTGTCGAGGTAACGCAAGCCGTGCGATAAAATCAGGTAATACCGACATTCCTGCAGGGAGCCTTCCGCAATATTCGCATAGCGAGCCTTATCCTGGTCCGACCGCTTGCGAAAACCTTCCGCAATATTTGCTGGAATGGAAACCGCCGCCCGGCGAAACTGCGATGTCAATCCGTAAATTTCCTCCCTGGGAAATTTTTGCGTCGCCTTGTAAACATGCAAGGCGAACGCATGCGCTTTCTGCCAGACTATCAAATCCTCGAACGATTTCGCCGGTTTTCCAATTGCCAAAGCCAACCTCCTGATACCCTTTATCGGATGCTAAATACTCGGTTCCAAATGCTCCGTGCTAAATGCTAAATGCTAAATGCTAAATGCTAAATGCTTCCCGGCGCGCCGGGGTGGCTAACCACTGGCAACAAGGTCGGAATAAATTACCTGCAATTTTTCAATGGTCTTTTCAATGGTGAACTTTTCCAGGAATCTTTGCTGCCCGGCACGGCCCATTTCGGCGGCTTTATCGGGATTGGATAGAATTTTACATATTGCCGCAGCCATGGCATGAACATCTTTCATTGGCACCAGCAGGCCGGTAACACCTTCATCCACAATTTCCAACACACCTCCGCCACGGGTTGCCACCACCGGTTTACATTCAGCCATGGCCTCAATAATGACCTGACCGAACGGCTCGGGCACGGTGGAGGCATGGACCAGCAGGGTGCCTGCGGCAATGATTTCGGGAACATCTTTGCGGAAGCCGAGAAATTCCACCCGATTACCCACACCCAGCAAAGCGGCTAATTGTTTTAACTGCGTTTCCAGGGCATCTTCACCAAACAGGGCCGAACCGACAATCTGAAAGCGGCAAGCCGGGAACTGCTTAAGAACCACGGCCGCCGCACGAATAAAAACTTCCTGGCCTTTCCAGGGGGAAATCCGGCCGATGAGAGTGACCACGGGGGACGGATGTTCACCACGAAGACACCAAGACACAAAGTCCGATCGGGATGGGGAAACGGGGAATGCATCCATCCCGGCGAGCCCGGGATAAACTTCTTTCACAGATTCTGACTTCTCATTCCTAACGCCTAACTCCACGCCCCACTTCGTGTCTTTGTGCCTTTGTGGTAAATTTTCGTTGCTCGTCGATCCTTGGCCTTCGTGCCTTTGCGTCTTTGTGGTGCACCCCATCGCCTCTTCTTCCGGCTTCGCGATTCCGGGATAGATCACCGCAGATGGTTTTGATGACGGCAGATGGAGAGTTTCCAGCGTGGCATGGGAATTGGCGATGATTTCATGCGGCACGTGCCGGGCAAGGAACCGGAAAACTTTTACCACCGGTGCGGGCAGATAATCATTTTCAATACGATCGTGAATATGCCAGATTATTTTCGCACCGGCAAGGCGGGCGGCAAAACCACCCAGGATGTCGGCCTTAAGCGAATTGCAATGGACAATATCCGGCTTTTTTTGCCGGATATGCCGGGCCAATTGCCAGACAAATTTTATACTGCCTGTTACCGCGCCCAGCCGAGCCAGAGAACCAATTCCCAAAGTTCCCCGACCGGTTGTGCGAATGGATTCCGCCAGCGGCAGAATTTCCACGGCAATATTGGATTCGCGAAGTGCCGTGGCAAGGGGACCATCTGCAAACAGGATAACCTCGGAATGAAATCGCCGGCGGTCCAGCCGCTGGGCGAGACTGAGCAATGCCAATTCACCTCCACCCAATTGGGCGGTATGGTCAAGAAAGAGAATTTTAACAAATGAATGGTTATCCACAGATTTCACAGATTGCCCAGATTGTGTTTGTATGCCTTGAGAATTCGGCTTTTTGCATTATGTATTCTGCTGAAGCGATTCAATTTGATTCGTACCCTTAACCGGATATATCGAGATTAACACTACAGCACAAGGTTGTTGAAATTTGCCGATTTTCCCCAGATTTTCTACCCCAAGTGGGCACAAAAACCTGATTTTGGAGAGGAACAAACCATATTTGGAATCGACCTTGCGCTGTAGTCTTAACCTCTAAGATATCTCAAGGATTTGCAATAATTCATCGGCTCGCTTTTTCCATGTACATTCAACAGCATGAGCTATCGATTTTTGTTTTTCCTCAGCCAATGCCAATGGATTGGTTACTAATTCACGCAAACGATTGACAACAGCATCGAAGTTATCGGGATTTATCAACCGGCCTGCTTTTCCACACGCTTCTGGAATGCCACCACGATTGGACGCGATGACTGCCAATCCACTGGCCATCGTCTCCAGCACCACTAATCCGAATGGTTCATTGGAACGTGAAAGCACAAATGCAATATCGTGCTGACGAACCAATTCAGGCACATCTTTCCGCGTAATAGGGCCGATATATTTTCCACCAGCTAGCTTAATCTTTTCAATAAGTTTCAACAGGTAGGGGTCGTTCGGATTATGGCCATAGAACCACGTACCACCCGCGACGGTCAGGTCGATCTTAATGCCTTCTTTGCGTAATGCCGCCACAGCATCGACGGCAATATCAGGACCCTTATTGGGGTCAATACGACCAATAAATAAAACCTTGAGAATTGTGCGAGGTTTAAGGAAATCAGAGCGGGGATGGAATACATCTATATCGACACCACTATGCAATACAGCAATTCTTTCTGAAATAATATCATGTTCACGGCAAGTCCAATCCTTAATATATTGGCTACAGGCTATGTATTTTTCCACGCATTTATCCGCCGCCGCAAAATCCCGTTGCCGCGTACGATTTTCATTTTGCAGGTCAACAAATATTCCTGCACTCGGAACCGCCTGCCTCACAAATTGTGCGGAGGCCAAATCGTTAAACAGTATCACTACATCCGGTACCGCAGGAACTCCCCGCAATGCTTTCGTAATCGATTTACGATACACACGATAATATGGAATATCCCAACGGCATTGCTTTTCCTCCAGTTTGCATAACGCCCTGCGAACAAAGGACACATCCTCACGCCGGCAGCCGGCAATCTGTACCACAGTACCAACTTCATAGAAAGGGTCACCGTTGGACGGTGATAACACCGTTACCGAATGTCCCGCTGTAATTAACGGCTTGGCCAATTCAGAGGTAATGGTAGCCAACGCCCCACCGGAAACGGGGGAATAGTATTCAAGAGGGTACATGATGAAATAGAAATTCATGATTTCAGCACTCAGAAACTAAAACTTGGAATACCTTAACTCACAAGGAGGTAGCAGAGGTGAGAGGAGGACGATCTTATTGGTCACATCATATCAGGTTTAATCAATAGTCCCATGTGATAACCTCCATTACCTCCACCGCCTTTGTGGTGAATTCCCCCCCAGTTCGCGCTACTTTCAACTCTCTCCTGTCACCTTCTCTATCAGGCCTCAGCCCGATCGTCCTCGTCGTAAATCCGAGTCCGCCTGTGCAAGAAGTTTATCTCGTGCGCACCGGGATGGATCAACTCGTCCTCCGGATCTTTGTGCCTTTGTGGTGAGCCCGTCACTGATTATTGCGGTTCCGCCGGAGTTTTTGCAATGGATACCTTGCCAGTGACCCCAACGCAAACCCGGGGTTCCATTTCAGTGCCAGCAGCATATTACGTTGAAAATGCGACCAATTTTTGTTGCGCAAACTTTTCCGGGCGGCAGCGTATGCCTGGCAGCCAAAGTTTCGAAGTTGCCGCTTCCTACCGTACGTTATTGCCTCCAAAGCCTCCATATCTCCGCGATATTCTGCGGCCAACACATGCTTTTCTATGACATTCAACGCCTCGCGGCACATCATGGAATAGTTGCGGGAGGTGTTGGTTGCATGAATGCGATACCTGCAAAGGACCTCCGGGACGAAGGTCTGCCCCCCGTGCCTGGCAACTTTTAACATCATGTCCCAATCTCCGGTGTGCATCAGGTATTCGTCCATCAGACCGGCAACCACCAGAGCAGATCGGCGCACCAATACCGAACTGAAACACCATCCACCCGGGTCACGCAACATTTCGCAATATCCCGTGTGCCATTTTGCCCAGCCTGGGCCTGCAAACCGACTCATTCCGTCAACAACGTCGAACCCGGTATGGCAGAAGGCGATATCCGTGCTAGCCCGCAGGGCGGCCATCTGCTTTTCCAGCTTGGTCGGCAGCCAGAAGTCATCGTGATCCAGAAAGGCAATGAATTCTCCGCCCGAGCTGAGAATCCCATTATTTCTGGCAGCCTGCGTCCCGCTATTTCTCTGCCGGATCAAACGCACACGCGGATCTAATTTTTCCACGCGGGATAAATCCTCCGTGGAACCATCGTCCACGACAATACATTCCCAATCGGTGAATGTTTGCGTAATGACAGATTGCACGGCCTCATCCAAATAACGGCCGGAGTTGTACGCGGGAATGATAACCGAGACGAGCGGCACGTTTCCAGTACTCCAAAAATCAATGAGCAATGAGCAAACCGGTACCGAAGGACGAACGGCGGAAAGACGCCCCGACAGCATCGAGCCTTCCGCATCAACGGCCAAGCGGCGAGCGGCGCGTTTTGATGATTGAACGGAAAAAATATGCTGGGTTATTGGCGACCGCACGGCCCAAATGGAGGGCCACGTCCCGAAAATCACCGCCTCTGAGGCTCCGGCGAGCCGCCTCATAGGCTTGCTTTCCGTATTCCAGCCGGTTGGGCCGCCGCAACGCCCGTGCTGCCCGCAGCGCAGCTGCATCGCCCCGGGCGCGGGCCATGGATTCATGCTTGCGCAGCACGTCGGTGATCGAGTCATGCATCATAGGATATTTTTTACTGAAATTGCTCCCATGCACGCGGTACAGCATCAGTGGATCGGGCACAAACTCAACCTTGAAGTACCGCGAAACTTTCAGCCAGACATCAGAGTCCTCATGCCCTTGATGAAAGGGATCAAACCCACCGACCATTTGCAGGACACTACGCCGGAGCACCGCCGCACTGGGAAGCGGACCACCCGGCTTCCCCAGCATGTCGAGATAGCTTAGCCGGGGCTGCGCCCAGCCCAGCCCAGTCACTTTGCCCTCCGCATCGATGAAAGAGAATCCCGTATAGGAAAGGCCAATCTCTGTATCCGCCAACATTCCCGGCACCTGCCGCGCGAGCTTGGATGATTTCCAAATATCATCGGCATCCAACAGGGCCACCAGTTCACCGGAGGCCCTGGCAATCCCGATGTTACGCGCCACGGATTGCCCGAAGCCAGCTATTACAAAGCACCGGATGCGCGGATCCATTTTTTCCACGCGGGATAAATCTTCCGTTGAGCCATCATCGACAACAATACATTCCCAATCGGTAAATGTCTGCGCAATGACAGATTGCACGGCCTCATCCAGATAATGGCCGGGGTTATATGCGGGGATAACGACAGAGACAAGCGGCATCCGTTTAATACTCCAATGGCCAATGATCAAGGACTAATAATTCGCGGGTTAGGGGTTAGAGGTTTGAGTTTCCGTGAGCTGGCGCGGTGCGGTGGTCGCGTGCTTTTTTCCCTCGCACGGGAGGCGTCCGGCGACAAATAATCCTACGAGCAACCCGGCCCACCCGGCGGCGATCCGCGCAAAGCCACCAAAGATTCGTCGGCACGCAAGGTAAATTGTCCGTGTGGATTCACGCAGAGATGCGTAACATGTGTGCAGAATATACCGCCAGAATATCGTGCTGGCAAAACCGAAGTTAGCCACCAACAGCACGATGTGATTTCGCTGGCCATAATAGGAATACGCGATATCGAAACGCTCACCCTTGGGTTTTGGCGCACCGATATGATCCACCACAGCCTTCGGCGCAAATATAATCTTATATCCCAGAAGTTTTACACGCAGACACGGATCTGTCTCCTCACGCAGCGCAACGCCGGGGAAAAGTTCCCGGAACCCATCTAGCGATTCGATAATTTCCCGCCGGAAGGACATATTGCAGCCGATGGCATGATCTACTTCCAAGTCTCTGCCGGGGTCAGCGGCAAAATTGCCGGTAAGTTCCCCGTTGGGCAGCAGCTTACCGATCTGATCCACACCCTGCTTATCTTCATCCGGCTGGTTGCGCAGTGCCCGACCGCCGACGCCGCCGACAGTTGGATCGCCGTAAGGTTTCAGCAATTCTTCCAACCAGGTGGGATGGGCAAAAGAATCATCATCAAGAAAAGCGATAATTTCACCAGTAGCCTGCCGCAAGCCGATATTGCGGGAGCGTGCCTGCGAACCGTAGCCACCCGGCTGATTACGGGCGTAAAGCGACTCGGGAAAGTCCGCGCAGACGGCCTTCGTTCGGTCGTCGGCAGATGCGTCAATGACGACAACCTGCTCCGGCAGCATCGTCTGCTTGCGCAGGTGCTCCAAGCACGTCCTCACGCAGTCCGGGCGGTTATAAGTGACGATGATAACGGTGGTAGTGGGCATGAAATTAATTTCCAAGGGGCAACGGTTCACGAACAATGCAGAGTAGATCGGGCTAATGACTTCTGGCTACCGCCAGACGCCTCTGGCGAACCTCCTGGCTCGCTGAAACGGATACTTCATCAACGCAATAGTTGTCTGGGCCGGTGCACACCTGACAGCGAAAAATATGTGCCGTAGGAACGGGGCAATTTCGCGACGCCGCAGCGCACCCCGCGACGCCTCGTATGCTTGTCCACCAGCCATTCGCCATCCAGCCCGCACTGCGCGCCAGGCGGCAGGGCTGGGCTGACGCCGCGCTAACGCCGCATATTTCATCACCACACTTGCCGTTTCAAGATACATTGTCGGGTGCCTCGCGGATGTGTTATTTCCGTGCCAACGGTATTGCAACTCACAGGAGGGAACAGAAATTATCGGGAAAATGCGGGCAATTCTCAGGAACAGATCCATATCCTGTACGACCGGGTACAACGGGTCGAACAATCCTGCTGCTGCGATGGTTTCCCGCCGGATCATTGTCGTGCTTAGCTGCGGCGCGCCATTTCCCAGCATTTCTTCCCATCTGGGGAAATTTCCGATCACGGGCGGTGAAACCACGTTTCCATCCGCGTCAATCCCTTCAACGGCGGCATGGCAGAGGCCCGCCTCAGGATGCTCGGCAAAGGCGGCCAGTTGGCGCTCCAATTTCCTCGGAAACCAGATGTCGTCATGGTCAAGGAATGCGATAAATTCGCCGACGGAATTTAGGATTCCCATGTTGCGAGCTGCCGAGGTGCCGCGATTAGGCTGCCGGATTAAGCGGATGCGCGGATCCATTTTTTCCACGCGGGATAAATCTTCCGTTGAGCCATCATCGACAACAATACATTCCCAATCAGCGAATGTTTGCGCAATAACGGACTGCACGGCCTCATCGAGATAATGGCCGGAGTTGTAGGCAGGAATTATTACGCTTACGCCAGGCATTCCCTCACTCACAATACGAAGGATTCATTATTATCGTCCAGTATATCTAAAATCCGGCAATAACACTCCATCCAAATTTCCACGCTTAACATAGGGAAAAACGTCGATAACACGTAAAATCGCTGCGTATTCAACATTGTCTAGAACCCCAGCACTGCATATTCGCAATTGTACGCGATAATCCCCGGGTTTGAGCCAAGGCGAACGCAACGAGATCTGCCCTTCAAAACTCTCGCACGGCCCGAACCAGAAGCCGGTTGTCTCGGAATCCGCCTGTAGCAGTGCAGCTCCGTTCGAATCAAAAACATGGCATGATATCCACGCGGGTGTGATATACGGTTTGAAACGTCTTATTGTGAATCGAAGTATCTTTTCTTCGCCGCATTCAAAATATTCCTTAGCGGGAGTAACATTTGTAAAGCGATATTCGCCGGTGCCGGGGCGGCGTTGCGGATCGATGGCGGCGCTTGTGGGATTTTTGAAACTTTTCATGTAATGTTCAATGGCGGTGGGGACATCGCCGGAGAATTTACATACACCCTTCTCCAAATACATGGCCTTGTTGCACAGGACGCTGATATTCTGCATATGGTGGCTGACAAACAGAACGGTGCGGCCGGAGGTGGCCACGTCGTGCATTTTGCCGAGGCATTTATTCTGAAATTCAGTATCGCCGACGGCCAGGACTTCATCGACTACCAGGATTTCGGAACGCAGATGGGCGGCGACGGCAAAGGCCAGGCGGACGTACATGCCGGAGGAATAGCGCTTGACGGGGGTGTCGAGAAATTGTTCCACGCCGGCGAAATCGACAATGGCGTCGAACTGCTTTCTGATTTCGGATTTTCTCATGCCCAGGATGGCGCCGTTGAGGTAAATGTTTTCCCGTCCAGTGAGTTCCGGGTGGAAGCCGGTGCCGACCTCCAGGAGGCTGCCGACGCGGCCGTGGAGATGCACTTCGCCACGGCTGGGTTTGGTGATGCGACTGAGGATTTTCAGCAGCGTACTTTTGCCGGCCCCATTGCGGCCGATGACACCCACCACGTCGCCCTGCTTGACGTCGAAGGTGAGGTCATTTAAGGCCCAGAAAGTTTCCTTCCGCGCACGGCGGAGGGGATTTTTCAGACGGGCCAGGACGGTTTCGGCCAGGGTAACGTGATCGGAAACGTTGTGGCGGATCACGTAGGACTTGGCGAGATTAGTACAACGAATAGCGATGTCAGTCATAGTTAGAACCTTGAAATTGGGACCTGGGGTCGAGAATCTAGAACCTAGAATCTAGAATCTAGAATCCGGAAGTCAGCTAAGCCGGCGAGCCTGCTCGCCGTTGTTTCGGATGCCCCGGCGGGCCGGGGGGTGAGTGTT
>JAJZCT010000021.1 GCA_021828925.1 Planctomycetota bacterium | reverse complement strand
GGCCAATGGGAATCATCGAGTCAATAGCTTTAATACCGGTTTGCAGCGGCTCTTTCACCGGCTGGCGGTCGGCAATTCCGGGGGCGATCACATCCACCTTGCGGCGATCCGAGGTCTGAATGGGTGAGCCGCCGTCAATGGGCTGCCCAAGGGCATTGACCACGCGGCCCAGAAGTTCCCGCCCTACGGGCACGGAAAGCAGTTCCCCGGTGGATTTGACCACATCGCCTTCTTTAATGTGCGAGCAGTCACCGAAGATAACCGCACCGACGGTCTCTTCCTCCAAGTTAAATACCTGGCCATACATATCGTTGCCAAAATCGAGCATCTCTCCGGCCATGGCATTGGACAGGCCATAGATCCGCGCGATACCGTCGCCGACTTCAATGACTTTACCAACCTGACTTACGTCAAGCCGATCTTCAAAACCGGCAATTTCTTTTTCCAGTACCGATGCTATTTCGTCAACTCTGAATTTCATATTATCACCCTGACGTTACGTCGCCTTATTCTTCGATTTTTTTCAACATTCCAATGGTACTGATCCGGCGTCCGGATCAGCGCCTCAAGCCTGGGCAGCCCGGGCTTGGTTAAGTCCGGCCAGCATGCCGCTGTGCAACTGGGACTTCATGGCCCGTAAGCGTCGCTTTACAGACCCATCAATAAACATATCTCCAATTTTTAATTGTACGCCCCCCAGCAGAGACGCATCCACCGAGGCGGTTAAATCAATCTGTCGGCCAAGGCTCCGCCCGGCCGCCTCCGCGATGCGCTGCTTTTCCTCTTCAGGCAGCATGTGCGCCGAAACGATCTCAATACTTAAGCGGTTGTTGCGGTCGCGCTGCACCACTTCAAATGCGGCGGTAAATTCCCGCAACATATCCAACCGATCCCGCCGGGCCATGGCATGCAGAACGGAAAGCGTCAAAGCATTGACCGAACCGGTTATCGCCTGTTCAACAAGTTTTAATTTCTCAGCGGTATTCAACGTCGCGGCCTTTAGGAAATTGTCGAGCCGCGGAGCTGCGGCCAGCAAAGCTCCGATGGACTCAATATCCGCCGTCACATCCGCCATTTGACCGGCCCGCTGCGCAGAGTCATAAAGCGCGGTAGCGTATACCCGCCCAATGGCCATGTATTGCGATTCTTTTTGTTGCATACCAGTCTACCCAACTGATCCACAGCCATTCTGTTGGATCGTTAATTCATTGTGCCGGCCAACTGGGCCAGCGATTCGTCCAGAAGTTTTCGCTGATCATTGGCGTTGATTTCACGGCCGATGATTCGCGATGCGATTTCTACGCTAATATCCGCTGTCCGATTGGCAATATCAGATAAAGCCTGCTGTTTGGCGGCCTCTATATCGCGTAAAGCCTGATCTTTCAGCGCTCGTGATTCCGATTCGGCGCGCTGACGGATTAAATCCGCAGCCTTGGCGGCATCCGCCTTGGCCTGCTGGAGTTGTTGCGACGCCTGGCGTTGCACTTCCGCGATTTTTTCTTCCAACTGCTTGCGCGTCTGTTCCACTTGTGCTTGAGCATCCGCGGCGGCTTGAATACTGTCACGAATGGCGTCTTCCCGGCTTTTTAAGCCATCAATGAGCGGACGCCAGGCATATTTGCCCAGCACCACCAGCAGCACCACAAATATCAGCAAGGTTATCAGTGCCATACCGGCATTAATTGACATGAGTGATGCACCGGCGTTCCCGCCACCACCACCCGATGTCGCCGCGTTTGCCATACCGGTTGACCCGCTGATAACCGTTATGGCAATAACCGCCAACCACCGCATCGAGATGCGGGTATCGGTTATTGGCGCTTTACCAGATTTGCTTTCAACGCATTTCATGAACATTCACCTTCAATCCAGTTTGCAATACCGATACATCGGCATCGCACGTAATCTGATAGCGACGAATAATATTCGCCGCCCATCAGGCTACTATTCTGGAAGTTTATTAAAGACCACCGTTCCGAATCAGAACGATCATCACCAGCACCAGCAGAAGGAACGTAAAGCCTTCAATAATGGCTGCCGCCAGAAAGAACTGCGTCCGGATCGTATTGATCAGCTCAGGCTGACGGGCGGTGGCTTCGCACATGCTGCCGCCGATGGCACCTACGCCCGCGCCCGCGCCGCCTACACCGGCTCCGCCGCCGATTAACGCACCGGCAATTTCAATGGCCTGGGTTAATTCGTGCATCGAGTGAACGCTATGCACCACCACCACATGCCCGGTTTGTACTGTTGTTGGATCCATTTGATAAAACTCCTGTTGCCTTAAACCTTCTATAAATTCAGTATCACGCCGCCACAGCGGGGCGTGTAAAAATTAATGCTCCGCCGACAACGCCTCGGCAATATACGCCGCACTTAACAGTGTAAATATGTATGCCTGCAGAAACGCCTCCAGCAGGTGCAAGGCCTCGAAGGCCGTGCCAAACAAAATCACCGGCACCCCCGTGACGGTCCTGACAAAATACCCGCCGAAGGAAAATATAATGCTCACCAACACCGCCACCACCAGCGGGCCGGACATCATCACCGCGAACAACCGCATACATAGCGCCAACGGCTTTACAAAAGTTCCCAGCAATTCCAGCACAAACATCAGCGGCCATATAACCCAGGGAACCCCCGGCGGCACAATATGTTTCAGATATTTGGCTACGCCTATTACCGCTGCCACTGGCCAAGCTCGTGTGGACGCGACATCAGCCGTTGGGTGATCACTTGCGGTATCTGTGGCAGCATGGCCGGAACGGATGTGCGGTGTGTGATGCCGTCGGGCAGTTCGAATAAATTCTGCCAAGCCCGACACGTGCACCGTAAAGAATGTGCACACAGCCAGCGTCGCGGTGACGCTTAAATCCCCGGTTGCTCCGCCCCAGAATTCCGGAATATGCGTGCCGCATGCTGAATTAAATAATTGAATTAATTCATCAACGGGCAACATTCCGAACAGATCAGCGAACAAAATGAAGAAGAATGCCGTCCATAGATAGGGTGTGAATGTTGCGGCCCATTTGCCCAGCATGGGTTCAAACGTGTCGCGTTGCAGGAAGACCAGTAATGACTCAAAAAAGTTGCGAAATCCCGTGGGCACAGGCTTGGTTTTCATCCGTTGGGCCATCGCGGGAAAAATAGCCAGCATCAGACCCGCGGACAGCAAGAGCATCAGAACGTGATTGGTGAAATAAAAACTCTGGCCAAAAAGATGAAATAAAGGATAGGGATATAAATTATGGGCAACCGTCCCATTAAGTACGTTGATTTCGGCCAGACCCCCCGGTCTGATGGCATTGGGCAGCATAAAAACCATAACTCTTCAATCCGATTGCGGTTCTCGTTCCGACACCAACCCGCCAGAGCTGATCCGGGCCAAAACTTTTACCAGAAAACGCGCTCGGCGTCAATGCCGCACGCTATAAAAACGTCCCTGTGCATGGCGATGATCTACCGTATGGACGTCATACTTTGGAGTGTTTTATCACCCAGGAAGACGCCACGCTTTCAGCAATTAACAGCACAAAATAGAACGCGGCCAGCCATAACAACGTGACCGTTTTATGCAGATGCGCCGGTGCCAAAGCAATAACAATGATCGCTCCCAGCGCCACTCCCACCAGTCGCGTCATATTGGCCAGTACTGCACAACGCAGCAGCAAGATCGCCGAGCGCCCAATCAGCACGACCATCGGCAACACCGCCAGCAGTCCCACCACCGCACTTACCAGCCCGGCCGCCAGCATTTCTCTCATATACAAGGGGCGATGCAACAGCGGCATTACCAGCATGGCCACCACCATTGCCGCACCGGTTGCCACCAGCGGGGTAATCGTTAATCCCAACCTGAGCCAGGAATTGGGAACTGGAGGTACTTCCGCCTGATCAGTCATCTGAATCAGCGCCCTTCTTAGAGGCCTCTTGACTATCCGTCGTGCCGCTTTTACCCGCTGCAGTTTCATCCTGATGCAGCAACATTTTAATCTGGAGATATAAATCCCCAATGACGGCCACACAGATCATGACTACCGTAGCAATTCCATGCCAGCGGAATGTATGATCCATCCATTGACCAAGCAGGCCAAAAATCAGCACCACCGCAAGGAATTCAATTCCCATCGAGGTAAAGCGCCGCAGTCCCGATGCCCGTGGCACAGGACTTTCCTGCCCTGAATACGGTACCGGAGCACCAGTCTTTAATTTATTGGACGCATGACGTTCCAGACGATCCAATGCTGATTTGGCACCGCCTGTTTTCGTTTCTTTCGTCGGCTCATTTTGTACCATGGCCGCTACCGTCCACCAACAACTTCCTTTGTACTATTTTTCACAAAGTAAGTCAAGCGATCCTGCCCCAGTATCGCAGCTTCGCTTTCCGGCAAATATTTTTTATGACGGCATTTCGGACCCCACCGCGACATATGTCAATAGATTCATGCGGCATGTTGAGTTGAAATCGGAATTTGATTTCATTGCACGATATTCTTCCCGACGGTGCAATCGGCCCAACCCATGCCGCCTTGAAGTGCAGATATTTTTTTTGCGAGCATTTCGCATTCCACGGCAACGTCCCCTGTAGCTCAATGCGCCTGCATTGTGTTCGAATCGGAACGCGATTTCATCCAACGAAACGATATGTTTCCCGGCAATGCGGGTGCCCGTCAGACAAAGCGCCTTTTCCGCTGCAACGCCAATGAACCCAGGCCGATCAGGCCCAGAGCCAGCAAGGAGCTTGAGCCCGGCAGCGGCAGTGCCGTCGGAGAGGGGTCCGTCTGAAATGTAAGGGTGGCACTATCGCCGGCATTCAGCCCCAGGGTAAGTGTGGAGCTAAGTGTGTAGGGCGAAGTGGTCGTAAAATCAACCGGGCCGACTGTGGTATTGACGGTGCCGACCGGACCCATCACTCCGACATTAAATGCCATGTTATTGGAACTCGCAGTTACACCGTCGGCGGCACTGGTGTATTGAAAATAGTCCGGCATTTGGTCGCCCAACATTCCACCAGCATAGAACGTAACCGATGCCGCACCGGTCAGCGCCTCCAGAGAACCTGTTGTGCTGGGCGTAAAACTATTATCAGCAAGGTTGATGGTCATAGTCTCAAAGCCGCTGCCGGCATTGGCGACCACAAAACTTGTGGCCGCTTTTTCCAGAGCCACCTGCCCGTTGGCCGGAGCTGATGGGCTGTTGGCGATAGCGGAAAATCCATAAATCAGGAAGTCGCCTACGCCCGACACTTCGTTAGCATTAATCTGATAATTCTGCCCGGTGGCGTCCAAGGTGCCGTTCAGACTCACCGTCTGCGCGCCGGAAGTGAACGTGGCCACAAGAGCCGCATCAGCCGCTGAGGCCGCAAAGCCGGAAAGCAAAAGTCCGCATACTCCAGCGTAAATTAAACGAGTCTTCATCTTACATCTCTCCTGTTAATACATAGCATTAGTGATACACTCAACAACTGACCTTCTGCTCCAAGGCCAATTAATGCAACTGTGATTATATAGTATATTCATAAAGTCAACAACCTGAAATATTAATTTTGTCGATTACACCCCAAACGGAACCTTTTGCGGCGTATAAGTCCTAATGCCATCAGTCCTGCGGCAAAAATTGGCAGCACTGCCGGTTCAGGCGTGCTACCGATGGAAACGTTGGCCGCCGAAATAACGCTTTGCCCGTTATTGGTCAAACTGATGGACTGATTCGGTGCCAGTGTGACCTGCAATACCGATGTCAGCGAATAGAGAGAACCAGAAACTCGCAAGGTACCGCCGGTCGCTGTGGACAAGGTATAATCCTGCAATGTCGGGGAATTACTGCTGTAGGTGCCGCGACTTACCGTCGTGGCAACGGTCGTAGAACTGGCGGTCGGCGTCGATGTGAAAAGTGTGTCCGCAGAGTCCGCAAACGTCTGCAGGTTCATACTGAAACTTCCGCCCTCAAACGTCCCGCCGTCGCTGTGATTAAATTGAACTGCGTTATAATCCCCAGGACTCGCCAAGCTGAAGCCGGTAGCGCTCAAAATCAATTCCAGCGTATCGGTGGTTGATCCGGTATTGGAGACCGTTGAGGCAGTGTAACGCAATGCCGCGGTGGAAACCGAATTTGCCGCTTCACCCAACGTAGCCACATCACTGACATTATATTGAAAATTTCCCAGAGTTTGCGTGCCGGAGCTTATTACGGAGTATCCTGACGTCGCGGAACCGGAATACCCAGCGGTAGCCGCCGTTCCCACATCCACCACCGTTAGCGCCAGCGAGTCCGCATGAGCGGTAGCGGCCACTGCTGATCCAGCAGCCAGGGCTGCCACGGCAAGGAAACATTTGTTCAACATCTTTCTATCCCCTTTAACGGCCACAAAGGGCCAACAATTGCGCGCCGCGAAAACTATCGCACGACCGCGCATACAAAATAATTTGACGAGTTGGGCAAACGGGAATTGAGCAATCTCTTCTCTCCCGATGCCTGACGCATCTGATGAATTAACTATAGTGATCTATCACAGGCAGTCAAAGAAAAACCTTCAATTTTACCCTCTTTTATGGTTATCACACGTCACATCGCCCAACCAAAGTCCAATAACCGCACTTTGTGCGCCCCTCAGCTTCCGATAACACTTCGCGCCTGTTGTCACCCTTGATTCCCTTTCCACCGCCGTTCAACTTTGACTATCCGTTTGATGGATATCAGCACCCCATGTAATATGTTCTCAGCCACAGCCTTACCCGGGGAAATATTCTCTCGATAAGGAGTTTCTATGAATCGTCGACATTTTCTCCAACTCACTGCGGCTGCGGCTTTGGCGGCCTCTGGACGCCAGGGCCATCTGTGGGCCGCGGATTCCTTAAGCAATTCTCAGCCCGCCTTTTGGAAGCTTGCCCCCACGCCTCCCATGGGCTGGAATAGTTATGATTATTACGGCAGCACCGTCACAGAGGCACAATACCTCGCCAACGCACAATATATGCAAAAACATCTTCTGCAATGCGGTTACCACTATGCCGTGATCGACTATCTCTGGTTTGACCCCACGCAGTCCACGGGCAAGGTTTGGCAGCGGGGCGAGTTGGCCATGGATAAATTCGGGCGGCTGCTGCCGGCGTTGAATAAATTTCCTTCCGCCCGGGGCGGCGTGGGCTTTAAGCCGATCTCGCAGAAAATCCATGCCATGGGGTTAAAATTCGGCTTTCACATCATGCGTGGCATTCCGCGGCAGGCGGTCCGTGCCAATACGCCCATTGAAGGTTCAACATATAGCGCCCGTGATGCCGCCGACATTCACAGCACATGCACGTGGAACAACGATATGTATGGCGTAAAGGGCAACACGCCCGCCGGGCAGGCATATTATGATTCTCTGATCAGACTGTATCAATCCTGGGACACGCAGTTTATTAAAGTCGATGACTTATCCCGCCCGTATCATAAGGATGAAATCCATGCCATTCGCCGGGCCTTAAATAAATTCGGCCCCGGCATTGTGTTTAGCACCTCACCGGGTGCCACACCGGTTTCTGAAGGCAACGATATTGAGCACAACGCCAACATGTGGCGTATCCGCGATGATTTCTGGGATTCCTGGCCGCTGTTAAATAATATGATTGATCTGGTGGCAGCGTGGAAAGGATTTGCCGGCCCGGGACACTGGCCGGATTGCGATATGATCTGCCTGGGGCATATCGGAAAAGACGCGGTGGGCGGCCTGCGCATGACGCATTTCACCATGGATGAACAGCGCACCATGATGACCCTTTGGGCTATCGCACCGTCGCCGCTTATTCTGGGCATGGATCTTACTCAAATGGATCCCTGGACGCTTTCATTAATTGCCAACCCGGAAATGCTGGCCATTAACCAAGACACTTTAGGCGCACAAGGCATGCGCATTACCCAGCATGGAGTGCTGGAATCATGGGCGAAAAAACTCGGGAACGGGGACGTGGCCATGGCCGTGTTCAACCGCGGAGAAAAAGATGGTCAGCCTGTCACCGCAGACTGGTCCGGCCTGGGATTACCTGATCGTGCGGTGGTGCGGGATGTCTGGAATCAGCGTACTTTGGGCGAATTTAACGGCAAAATAATATTGCCCGTCGCCAGCCATGGTGCCCACCTGTTGCACATTAGCCGGCCGGCGTGAATTTCATTGCCCGTTACGCGTAGCCGCTGTCTTCCGCGCGGCCAAATAGTAGATCAATCAGGGCTTTATCTTTGGGTTGGAAAAACATATAGACATGATCACCCGTTTGTATTACCGTGTCCCCGCGCGGGGCCACAAGTTGGTTGTCCCGCACAATCAACATGACACTGGTACCTGTGGGAAATTCCAGTTCTCGCAGCGCGGCCCCGCACACGGCAGCCGCAGGTTCAATGAAAAATGAGCCGAGTTGCCCGCCCAGTGGCCGCGCGGAATTTATTTCCAACACCGCTTCCGGGGCCGGCTTTTCCTGCTGTCCAAAGCCCATAAGCCGCGTCACCCAACGGATGGTGGCACCGGGAATTAAGGTGTTAACCACCACGACAAAAAAGACGATCGTAAAGACCCTCTGCGCGCCGGGCAGGTGGGCCATCATGGGAAATGTCGCCAGAATAATTGGCACGGCTCCGCGCAAACCGCACCAGCCGATATACAAGGTCTCGGGTATGGAAAAACGCAGGGGAAGCAGGCACACCGCCGCCGCCAATGGCCGTGCAACCAGCGCCAAAACAAACGCGATGCCCAAACCCACCCATGCCACATGCGTCAACTGACCCGGCAAAATCAGAAGCCCCAGCATTAAAAACATTCCGATTTGCCCCAGCCACGCCAGGGCCGAGTGCACCCGCAGCAGGCCACTGCGAAACGGCAGGTTCGAGGCATCCATGAACAATGCGGTCGCATACACCGCCAGAAACCCGCTGCCTTCTAAAATGGTTGCCGATCCATACGATAAAATCGCCATGGCCAAAGTAAACGCGGGAATTAACCCGGCGCTGGGCAGGGGCATGCGGCGAAGAATATACCTCGCTGAAAGTCCGAGCATGGCTCCCACCGCCCCTCCAACAATCAATTGGATCGGAACCTGCAACAGCAGCCAGCCGATCGCCGGATGTTGATGTGAAAGCACTTGAATAACCATCGTGGTAAGAATCACGGCCATGGGATCGTTAATACAGGATTCCACCTCCAGCGTTCGCGATAACTTTGGTTTGAGCCGCAAGCGCCCGGCGTGCAAAACAGAGAAAACCGCCGCCGCATCCGTGGAAGATACAACCGCTCCAATGAGCGTGGCATCCGGCCAATTCAAACCCATGGTATGCCCGGCTAACGCAATAATGACGGCGGTCAATGCCACACCCACGGTTGCCAGCAGCGATGCCGGAAGGAGCACAGATCTCACGGCCGCCGGCGGCGTGGTTAGACCGCCTTCAAACAGAATTAAGATTAGCGCCACCGTGCCCAGACGAAACGCAAAATGAAAATTCTGGAAATGAATTCCGGCAAAGCCCTGCGGCCCGGCCAACATGCCCAGCACCAAAAGCAACAGCACCGCCGGAATCCCTACCCGATCCGCCGCCCGGCTCGATAGCACGGCAATAAGACTTAATATTCCAAACACCGCCAGCAAAGCAGCAGTCTCCAGTGGTTCACTGGTAACACTGTGGGACGCAAAGAGATGCAAATTGTGTATGACTGGTGTCATGCTCACCATGGTATACGTGTGAGGAAAATCCGTATACTCTTGCTGAGTCGAAAAGCAAAATTTCCAGCCCGCAGGGGCCTGTCGTTCAACCAAAATAGGCCCCTGGCTCAATGCGGCAGCGTTGAGTTTTCCGCGGAACACATTTCCATGGCGCGATGCACCTTCCCCCCGTCACAATTGATACAATGCGTGCCGGATTGGAGAACGTTTTTTTCGCATCGCCCCATCCCGCGTCCAACCGCGACGCTGCCGCGTCGGGCTAATTTGCGCCACCGGCACGGCGCGTGCCGGGCACCACGCACTGCCGCCAGCGCAGGCGTCGGATTCGCCAAATTCTGTTTTTGCCGCTAGTATAAGTGTTTTAAGGAGCCGATATGGCACGGGAAAATATGGAGGCCCTTGTGGCCTCGCTGGAGGCGCGGGTTCAAAGCATCCGCGACTCTCTTTGACGTTGCGGAAAAACGTAGACAACTGAAAACACTGGAACAGCGGATGGAGGCACCGGATTTCTGGAATCATCAGGATCAGGCGCGTAAAACTATTCGTGAATTTAAGACGGTCAAACTCATCATGGACCCCCTGGCTGAGGTTGAAAATTCGCTGGGGGATATTCCAGTCATGCTGGAGATGGGGGCCGAGGACCCCGCCCTGCTGGAAGAAGCGGACCAGGCGATCACCGCCACGGCGGAACGCGTGGACCAACTGGAATTGCAATCATTGTATGTCGGACCGCATGATCCCAGCGATTGCTTTATCCAAATTCATGCCGGGGCCGGTGGCACCGAGGCCTGTGACTGGGCGGACATGCTACTACGTATGTATCTACGCTATTTTGAACGTCGTGGCTGGGATGTCAGTGAAGTGGATCGCCTGGATGGGGAGCAGGCGGGCATCCGGCGCATTACGCTGCTGGTGAAAGGCCCGTATGCCACGGGAAACATGAATTGCGAAGTTGGCGTACATCGTCTAGTGCGGATCAGTCCCTATGATGCCAATGCGCGGCGGCACACCAGCTTTGCCAGCGTGGATGTCACACCGGTATTTGAGGGTGCCGACAAGGAATTGGAAATACCGGAAGCCGATATGGAAATTATCGCGTTTGTCCGGGCCAGCGGTCCAGGCGGACAAAACGTTAACAAGGTGGCCTCGGCGATCCGCATCACGCATAAACCCACCGGCATTCAAGTGGTTTGTACCAGCGAACGATCCCAGGTGCAGAATCGAGCCTTGGCGCTGGAAATCATGAAAGCCCGCATTAACAAACTCGAGGAAGCCAAGCGTGACGCCGAATTGGCCCGGCTGTACGGCGAAAAGGGCGAAATTGCGTTTGGCTCGCAAATCCGCAGTTATGTGCTTGATGACCGCCGCGTGAAAGATCACCGCAACGGATACGAAGTATTCCAGCCGGACCGCGTGCTCGATGGTGAGGTGCAGCCGTTTATTGATGCACAATTACGTCATCAGGCTCAGCAGCGAAAACAACAGGCTGCCGCCGGGCGTAACGACGGTTAAATCTGCGCGACAAAGTATTGGGTTTCGGATGCGCCAGTCCGCCAGTGTCGGACAATCTTCTAACGAATTCCGCGGCAGTGATAAACTCCACCGGGCGGCATGTTGAGTGCGACAAATTGAAAAGACACATGCTCAAATATTGATTTGTAAAAATTTAGATAATAGAGCGGCACTTCGGTAATGTTGCTGAAAAATCCGTCGGGATGGAGATATTTTTTTACCGCGGCAAACATGCCGTTTCGCACTGATTCCGGAAGACTCGCCGTACCCAATCCACTGACAAAACAATCAACGCCATGTGGCGCAATGCCCTGGTCGCTCAGAATGGAATCCAGATGCCCGACATCGGCCTGAAGAATCCGCATGTTCGCACTGGAAGGAAATCGTTTATGAAGTACCTGCACAAAATCCGGGTCGCGCTCCAGCGCCAGGAATTGCGTTCGTGCATCGAGGCGTTTAAGAATTTCCGAGGTAATCGGTCCGGTCCCGGCACCCAGTTCCACAATACATCGGGCGGAGCTGAAACTCGCATGGCGAATACTGGCCCTTGCCATAAATCGGCTGGACGGCCAGATTGAGGCGATACGTGTGCCGTGGCGAAAAAATTTCTGTAAAAACAGAAGGTTATGCGTGATCTTTGCCGGCTCGACGGGCAATGCCTGCGCCTGCGGTTTACCGGAAGATCTGTAATTGTTAACGATGTGGTTCGATTCGTTCATGGTTGCTACACTATACGCAAGTACAAAATAAATAAAGTCTAAAAAACTGCCCGGCAGGAATTATCATGCCGGGCAACTCAAGGGCTATTTATACAATCAGGAATTTTTAATTGCTTCCTGCGGGGACCGGCACAGTCTGCGGCGGATTTCCCGTCATAGCAGGAGTCCGCGAGGAAGGGGCCAGATTGGTGGAATTACCGGATGCCGTGACCTGCTCCGAAGCCGGCACATACGGATTGTACTTCAACTTCACCGGCAGAATAAAGATATCAACACGTCGATTCAGCGGGTTGCCGCGATGGCGCGGAGCGTTGGCGGCAATCGGGTGGGTCTTACCCCAGCCGGCAACCTGCATTCTGCGGTCGATCACCCCGTCGCGCTTCAGGATATACATAACCGATATCGCCCGATTTGTAGAAAGATACCAGTTGGTCGGATTCATGACCGTGCCGCGGGTGCGCCGAATCGGCACATCATCGGTATTACCTACAATTCGGATTTCATTATCCGATATGCCGGACATATTAAGAATTTGTGCAAATTCCGCTAAGGCCCGCTTGGCGTCCGGACGAACCTCGGTGCTGCCCAGTGCGAACAAAAGATCGCTCTTAAACCGCAGCAGGCCCAACTTCTTGTTATAAGCCAGGAGATTCGGATATTGCTCCGCCAGACGTTCCAAGGCGCTGTTGACCGATTCCGGCAACTGTGGTGCGCCACCGGCCAATGCCAACAAACGATTATACTGCCCGCGTAATTTGGCCAGCCGTTCCTTCAGGGCCGCGATTTCACTTTGCAGCGCGGAAGTGCCGCCCCCTTGCGTCTGCAGAAGCTGCTGATCTTCAGCCAATTTCTGCTTGAGGGACGAAATTTCTCCACGCAGGCGAAGCAATTCATTTTGATCCGCGGCCAACTGCGATTTGGCCTGATCAAACGCGGTCTGTAACCGCTGATACTGATCTTCCGAAACGCACCCAGTCAGGCCAAGTAACCCGGCGGTTAAACCCGCGAGCAGTGTGGTGGTCATTAATTTACGGGTGAAGGACTTATTCATACGCTTTTTCTCCAGAGGCTTCCATATCCGACACTTTAAATCAACCAATAGTTTCAGCGAATTAGTTGAAATAGTAAAGGACGAAAAAAAATAAACCGGGAAATGGAAGACTGGCGGCATTCCTGCGACCGGGCCTCCATGCCCTTTCACTACAATTCGTAACGCTCCAAGGCCGGATCCATTGCTGAGCCTGACCCAACAGGCGATCAGGCAATTAATCCGACGCCTTGCCGGCCAAATATCCAGCTCCGGCCAAAAGGGCCGCGATCACTACCAGAAACGCGATAAACATCCACACATTTTTGGCCAGGAACGGCACCCACGTGGGTATAAAGCCTTGGAATGCCGCAGCCGTCGCTACCAGCGTCAGCGCCATGACAAATGCCGCTCCCAAGGCCAAGCCGCCAAAAAGTCCCGATGATGCGTCCGGAGCTTCAAACATGGGAGCATACATCGGAGTCGATGATGTTGCCATCACCGGAGACGATGCTTTTTCCGCAGCCGCTGCACCGGCCGCTACCGCAATGCCGGAATCTGAAGACGCCGGCGCACCCGAGGCCGTGGCACCCCCCGGCTGATCAAATATTCCCGAGGATGAGCCAACCCCTGACTGCCCGGCGACCGAATGGTCACCAGGATAAATTTCTTCAAGCAGTTCGGCTCCCAAGCTGGTGTTATCACTTTCGCGCGTCAAATCCAGCAAGCCTGATCCGCTGCCTACAGAATCCAAGCCCGATGGCGAGATGGATTCATCTAATGGAGAGGATATTTGCGTTTGAGCGCTGGCGTCGGTAGGTTTAACTTCACTTTCATCAAATACTTTTACCGGTTTTTTGCTTGGAGCCGGCGATTGCAGCGGAAGACCCGTATCCGCCTTGCCCGGAGCTTTTCCAATCGCCGATTGTCCGGATAACGAGCCACCGGCGAACGAGCCCGCCGACGTACCACCAGCCGTAGCGTCACTGGCATTCATAATCGGATTGCCGGTGCCGGATAAGGGGGCCAGATCTTCCGGTAAAC
>JAJZCT010000348.1:2066-3160 GCA_021828925.1 Planctomycetota bacterium | reverse complement strand
TAAAGGCGAAAAGTGCCAGGGGGGGAAGTGGCACTCTGTACGGCATAACCTTTGGCTTGAATCATAAAACACCGATCCTTTAAAAAAACAATAACAGTTGACATTATATATCACTTAAAGCGTCCTTTCCTGACAAACATCCATCGATGCATAAAAAAGGCTTCGGTGTATTGCTCGACGCTTCCCTCACGCAGTGCTAACATTTTGCGCAATAGTCTTGTCGGTATACATCGCCGGATGGGTCAACATTGTCTGGAGCCTTAATATGGCTGATGCGCTGGTCCTGATTGCCCTGCTCATCGCGATTGGCGCAGTGGCCTTTTGTGTCTGGGTTTTCTGGTCGGCGGCGCGTGTCATTCCACAACCGTATCGCATGCGTTGGCCGTGGCTGGTCTGGCTGTTGCTTCTGCCGGTGCCAATTTGGATTCTCAGCCAGGTGCTGCCACTGATTACGCTGGTGCCGCTGGCGCGCAGCTATCGGCGGTTCTTCAGAGAAAATCAGATAAATGGTGGTGGCGACTGCGGATTGACTCTGGCCATTGCCTATTGGCTGCTGAGCCTTCTGGCCCTGTTGTATTTAGTCCGGCCGCTGGGCTTAATGCCGCCACCCACATCGCCGATGTATCGCACGTTTATCATGGACATCATATCGGTGAACGACATTGGCCGGGCTTGCGGATGGATGCTGCTGCTGTTTTTGTCGGTAAGGTTCTGGTTCCTGCGGCGGGCGGTTCTCCAATATCGGCCGGCAGATTCAACCGCCGATATGCGGGACACGCTGGAGAAAAATCTCACGGTCCAGGAGCGGCGGCGTAAAAAAGTGAGCCTTGGCTTACTTACGCTTATGGTGCTGTTGCTTGCAACAGACCAATATTGGGTTTATGCGTGGCAGGTAGTTCCCATAAGCCACGGGACCACCTGCCTCACCGGGCCGATAGAAAAAGACGGCAGTGTGAATTATCTCGCGGCGCTGGACCAGATGGAGGGGCGGGGCGTTACACCGGAAAATAATGCGCTTCCGCCGCTGATTCAAGCCGCCGGGCCGAAATGCTTCAATACAAAATACGGCGACGGCAGAAGCAACAGCCAGACCA
>JAJZCT010000348.1:0-2056 GCA_021828925.1 Planctomycetota bacterium | reverse complement strand
ATACAAAATACATCGGCGATGTGGGTGATGCGCAAATTGGGAATGCCACCATTTACCCGAAATTCTAAAAGTCTAATCACCTTCACGAGGTGGATAAAAAAGCACCCCTTGCCTCTGCCGCAACCGGGCAAGGTCCAGCCGAAGGGGGTGCGGGAAAGTCGGATGGAAGATCGCATCATGGAACATCCATGGACCGCCCGGCAATTTCCATCGTTTGCGCAATGGATCAAGGCCAACGCACGGGTGCTGCGCCTGTTTTCAGAGGCCATGAGAAAATCACGGTATTATATTCCGCTTCGCAGTCAGGACGGATCGGTTTTGGGTATTTTCCGTCCGGATCAACCCATGATCGCTTCGTTACAGAATCTCGCATGTGCCGATACCATGTTTCTGCTGGGCAATGGAAACACGGCGGCGGCCATAGATGAGGCCCGTAATGTGTATCGGCTGGCCCTGTTGATGGCCCAATCCCCCGGTACAATGTCCGGTCTGCAGGCAATTGCCATCGCGACTTCCGCGCTGCGGCTGGACCGGGCGCTGGCCAATTCGGGGCGGCTTTCCGATTTGCAGTTGCGCGCCCTATTGACCCAGGTAAATCACAGCTTTCATCGCTCCGCGCTTCCCGCCATGCTCAACGACGCGCGTTATGTCGCGCTGGACAGTCTGATGCGCAGGCGGCGGGACGGACTGACCGCGGAATTCGGGGCTTCCACGTTCCGAACCCTTCAGCAGTATTTTCTCCCGATTGACTATGCCAAGCTGCTGCGGAGCACCAATCGGCTATTCAATCAGGAGGTGGCCGCCGCCGCGGTTACCGATTTCCGGAAGAGGCTTGCCCTGCTTCAACATGCCGATCAACAGTTCCGCGCTTACTCCGGTTACGAGCGGATGGGTATAACGGGATCCATTGCGGCGGTGATCCCGGTTGTCCGTGGCGGTTCATTTTCCGATCTCGTGCTGCGTTCGCTTTTCGAGCCGTTGGATATTGTGGTTTCCGTATGCGGGCCAAACGGCGCGCAGCTCGGCGTGTTTTGCGAGGAAGCCAGAACACGATCCCGGCTCACAAAGCTGTCGATAGCGTTGGCTCTTTACAAGCGGCGGCACCATCAATATCCGGCCAGCTTGTCGCAGCTTGTTCCGCATTATCTTCCAGCCATTGCGAATGATGCCTTTACCGGCAAGCCGGTACACTACTTTACCGTTCATTCAGGTCATGGCTTTTTGCTTTCCTGCAGCCAGCCCTTGATCAGATTGACGCCCTCCGCATTCAGCTTTGGCGGCAGGAATGCGTCCATGCCGCAACGGAAGTTCCAGGTGAAAGCTGGGGACTGGAGACCCCGCGCAGCGGCAAAATAACGAGTTGCTTTGACGCGGGCAGCAGAAAACAATACGATCACCATTGCATAAGCGGTCTTTTGCGGACAGCGTATGGTCGCATTAAATGAAAATATGCCCCAGTGTCAAGAATGTGCACGCCGCAAGCAAGCGGCCGCAAAACCCTTTGCGCGCCCGTTCCTTGGTGGTGAAACGGATGCACTGCCCGTTGGCCGTTGCTCGCCGGCGCGCCGCGGTAAGCTTCTGATCGCTGGGCGAATCGCCGATGCTTATGTTAATTCCACCATTTTCACCGGCCCGGGAACTGACGTCGCGTTAAGGCAGGAGCCGAAATCTCGCGGCCAGCCGGGACGGGCCTCCGGGAGAAGAGCGGTGCCTCGGGAGTTCACCGATGATGACGTGCAGTCGAGCTACGGTGGAAATGAAATTATTTACTGTGGATATCCCGATCACGGTGTCGTAATTATGGTTATCGGGACAGGCCTATATGACCCCGAAACAGAAGTGTATTACGTGCGGAATCGCGGCTATAACCCCGCCCTTGGCCGGTGGATCCAACGTGATCCGTTGCAGTATATCAATGGTGCCAACACGTATCAGTTTGTGATGAGCAATCCGGTGAACGGCACCGATCCATTGGGTTTGTGGCACTGGTACGAACCCTGGACGTGGCCGATTTGGCATTCAACCCCGGCGAAAGTTGCGGTGGACACAGCCAAAC
>JAJZCT010000347.1 GCA_021828925.1 Planctomycetota bacterium | reverse complement strand
AAAGTGAAATATTTCGCCATGAGCTTCCGCCGGCACAAATTATGGACATACTGGCGGCACAAGCATCGCGCGGAGACTTGCCGCATGAGGGTTCTGCCCGAAATAAAAGCTCGTAGGAAACATTTTGCTGGATGAGAGGAAAAATGATGATAGATAGGAGAGTATTTTGTCTGGCTGCAGCGAGCGCGGTGGCGGCCACAGTGTGTCCCGAGGCTGATCTGATGGCCGCGCCCCGCCCGAAATCCGCCGCGCCCGAAATCTTGATTCAGCATGCGGTTTACGGCGTTCTGGGCGATCCAAAACGCACACGCAATGTAACGGGCCTCATTAAAATATTTATAAAAAAGGGGCAGACCTCGTTTCCGGTGGTGGAAGTGGCCCAATCCGGTGACCCGGCTCCCAACATTGTCAAGGCGCTGCAGGTAAAATATTCAATTAAGGGCCAGGAATTTGTCACCACCAGCCATGATGGCGAAATATTTCACTTTCACGGCTACCTCCCGCCGTATGTTGCTGAAGGTTGGCGGAATGTGGCCTATTATCGTGAACCTGGAGTGACCATTGAAACCAGTATCTCGCGATCAGCCGTGCTTAGCGGGAAAGGCAGTAACTGCCGCCTTAACGACGGCCAGAAGTTCCGATCAGGAGGTGATTCCGGTGCGCTCTGCTGGACTTCTGATCCTTATCACGAATTACCTTGCTGGATATGGATCGGATTTTGCGGACGCCGACATATCAACCGCGTTGTGCTTTACGCCGGGGAAAGCAACTTGGAACCGGTGGAGTTTTCCGGCCAGGCATCTCAGGACGCTGGCGCAACGTTTCAGGAATTATTTCATGTGAACAATGTTCGCTTTGATCCAACCACTGGGTCTTACACTGTGGATTTTGAACCAGTCGATACAGACAATTTCCGGCTGCTTATTCTGCGTAGTGCCGCGGCGGAGACGCCGCAGTCCCATTGGGTGCAGCTTTCAGAAATTGAAGTGTATGGTGATGATGCACCGGCAATTAAAAATTCCGATATGCCGGATCGAACAGTGGCGAGCGTGGCCATGCCGGATTCCGCCCTTCATGCGGACGCATCTTCAGTGGCGCATATTCACGATAACGGGCAGATGCTGGATATTCGCACGCATTGGTACAGAATTCAACTCGATAAGAACCGTGCGCATATCGCTTTTCTGGCGTGGGATAGCTTGGGTGAAGGCAATCTTGACGTTAACTTATTGCGCGGGAATGGTGGTGCACCGCGACTTCAGCAGGTTCTCCGAAGTGTTGATACGCCCGGTAGCGCCCGATTACAGCGCGTGGGGAATGTGTTTGAATACACCCCGATATCCGTGGCTCCGGGCGTGACGTTACGGCTGGCGTTTAAGGCCGGTGCTCGGGATTTTGACATGGAACTTACCGTCGTAGCGGGTCGTAAGACTGCCATGCGGGGCGGCGTGTTTCGTTTTGATTTTGCGCCCAATCAGACCCCGACGACTTTCGTGTGCCGTCCGGAGAATGTGTTGAACTTTGTGTCCATCCCCTGTTATTTGCATGCCCCGGATTTTGGCACCGCGTTTATCACCAGTGGCAACAAAGAAACCAGTTTTTATCGATCTCCCGCGGGCATTTTCCCGGCACTCACGTATCATGTTGATATTACGCCGCAAACGCCGATAAGACCGGATCGTCTTTGTGAGATCAATGCTGGAGCCTGGCAAGACACGCTGCACTTTAGCATTGAAACCATTCGCCCTCTGGCGGACGTGACTAAATTGGAAAGCCGTCTGCATCGGTTGCCGGCTTATGCGCTGAACATCACACAGTGGCGGCCCGATACTGGAATTATCAGCAACAGCGTCGTGAGCGTGAATTGTGGCTTATCCATGCTGTTTTATGCTGAAATGGCGGCGTTTTCACCACCGCTTAAGGCCGGCATCTCGGCCATGGAACAGGTGCGGGCTTCGCTGCATCGCTACTTCAATGGCGCTCCGGGATATTTTATGCCCGCCAGAAATGTTTATACCGCCCGCGGCGGTTGGCAAACGTCGCGCGAAACGCCGGCGTATCTGATTATTTGCGCGTGGTACGCCATACGCACGATCGGTGGAATGAAAGAGTTGGCCAAAAGTCTATATGCGCTGGAATGTATCGCCGGGGAGATCGAAGCCCTGGATACCAATGGTGACGGCCTCGCCGACCATGGCGGACTGCCGGGATCTGTCACCTCCGGCATGTGGTTCGACTGCTACAACATGCGCGGGGCCGATGCCTATTCTAATGCCGCGAACTACCGCGCATTCAATTGCCTTGCGGCGCTGGAAACCCTGGCCGGGCGTCCGATGCAGGCCGCGCATTACCAGCGCAAAGCGGATCATATTAAAAGCATTTATATGAAAGCCTTTTATAATCCAGCTACCGGTGTGCTGGCCGGCTGGCTGGACCAGAAAGGAAAATTGCACGATTACATGTTTCCCTGGGTCAACGGTTTTGCTATCTATCAGGGGCTGGTACCCGATCATGAAGCCAACGCCATTCTTGAGCGGCTGTTGGCACAGATACAGAAAGATGGATTTAAATCTTACCAATTCGGACTGCCAACCAATCTGATACCCATTAGACCGGCTGATTACAAGCCCGGCACCAGCGGCTGCCCCACCAATGCCTCCGGTACTAACACCTGGCAGCATTACATGAACGGTGGAGCCTGTCCCACTTTTGTTTATTATGTCATTCAGTCTCTTTACAAACTGGGACGACGGCACGATGCGGAAAAGATATTCTGGCCGCTGGTGGCGTCATTTGAAAAAGGGACGTTTAACGCCGGGGTTCAGGCTTCAGCCCAATGGCCCCGGCGAAATCCAGTGGGCAGCGCATTTTATGTATGGAGTGGTGCCTATGCGATGGGCGAGGGATATTTACCCGAAAACTGGCAGGCGATGACCGCAGTATTTACCGGACATTATGGCATTCGACTTGATGATCAGGGATATCACCTCGAATCCTGGTCGCCGCTGAAGGGAAAAACCGTGAAGTTGGGCCTGCCATTCATGGGTCAGACCGTAGAGACGATTGAATAACGCCCGGATTGATATTCTTAATTGGTGCATAACTTTAGGAGAACACCATGCGAAGTTGTAACCCCCTCGCCACGTTTTCGGGTAAATATCCCTC
>JAJZCT010000020.1 GCA_021828925.1 Planctomycetota bacterium | reverse complement strand
CGCTGGAGACGCGTATCAGCTGTGGCGGCCATTTCGCGCTATGTGCCCCTGCTTGGCATGCGTGACAACCAGACAGCTACGTGACCGCGCCGGCAAAGGCCAGTCCACCGATGAGATTATGAAACTTACGCGGAAAGTGACGAAGGACTCCGATTGATCACCCGCGACGTGGGACGCTACAGAACATATTTTCCGCGATTGGACATCATCTGCCCCAGCGGAGCGTAATCGCAACTCTCGGATCGCCGGCATATTTCTAAATTCAAGCTTCATCTATGAGAGGTATGGCACGGACCACCAAGCTACATTCGGGCGCAAATCTTTGCCGAGCTGCTGCCACCCAGCCTCCGTGCCATCACTGTATTCGTTTGACGGGATAGCCCCTTCGGTTATTGTAAGACTGTCTTAAATTTGGATCGGCTAAGATGCAGCATCGGCATTTGAATTCTTCAACTATGACGCTGGCGGCGATTGATGACATCATCTCCCGTGGCCGGCGGCAAGATTGGATAGACCTCCGGCAGACCCTACTAAGCGATAGAGCGGTTGCCGCAAAAGTCGTTCAGGTCTGCAAGACCCATCTGCCGGATCCTTACGCTCAGCGTTATCACTTTTGGATGCATTATGTCCAACAACACTCAACCTGACTGGGAGCGGCTGCTGCTGGCCGCCGGCCGACTTCAGCGGATTCTTCCAGGGGCGGTTCTCGTTGGGGGTACCGCGTCGGCAATGCACGCCAAGCACCGGTTCTCGAATGATGCCGACCACGTCCTGACTGATTTGCGTTCACGGTTCGATCAGGTTCTTGCGGAGCTTGAATCCGTTGCTGGATGGAAGACCGCGCGAGTTAACCGGCCCGTATTAATTCTTGGAAGCCTCGATGGTATCGAGACTGGAGTGCGGCAACTGATACGCGCATCCCCATTGGAGACGACGAAAGTTACTGTCCAGGACGAAGTGATAACATTACCAACACCTGCGGAGATCCTGCGCATCAAGGGAATTCTAATTCTTAAACGCAACGCCACACGCGATTATCTGGATTTTGTCGCGCTGGCCGCCAACATGGGGAATGCTGAGGTTGCTGTCGCCTTGAAAACTCTGGATGCGCTTTATCCGCAACCCAATGGAGAATCGGCGATACTCCAGTTGGTTATTCAACTGGCCAATCCCATGCCATTTGATCTTAGTGAGGAAGGTCTTGCTGAATATCGCAATCTGATTTCACCTTGGCAGAGCTGGCAAACGGTTGCGGAAGCTTGCTCGCGTCTAGCCACGTTGGTTTTCGATCAGGTGGTGGGCTAATAACACCGCTAAGAGAGGGTGTGATGCCCACCATTGTGCTTCCGCGTTGCAAAGTCGTAGTATTGGGAATTGTAAGAATATTACCACGGGCGCCGCAGTTTTAGCGTGCTTAGGCGTGGCGATACATGTAGATAGGAGTTTCAATCATGAAGGTGACGACGAAGGGCCAAGTAACAGTTCCGCGGGCAATTCGCGAGCGGACGGGGATTCTTTCACACACGGACGTGGAGTTTATCATGCGCGGGAAAGAGGTTATTTTACGTAAGCTATCCGGTGGACGGCGAGGAAACGCATTGATCGCACAAATGCGCGGCGGTGCCGGCACCGGCTTGTCCACCGATGAGATTATGAAACTTACTAAGCCGCGACGGGATGCTTCTATGGTGCGCTCCGCCACCGACAAAGCCGACGGCTATGCGAAGTTTCCCCGCGCGGCCGTGTTCCCCGGGAATACTGCCACGGCCGAAGCCCATCACGGCCCTGATGAAAGCCAAGATGAAAACCAATTCCTTGGACCCTTATGATATAATGCCCTCATGAAACAAATTGCGCGCACATTCAACTCCCATCACGCGGCGGATGCCGCGGATCGGGCATATTACAGGGCTCTTTCACCCACCCAGCGTCTGGATATTCTATTGGACCTGATTAACGCGCAACGGAGCAACGATGAAACTTCCCAAAGACTTGCGCGAGTTTGTCGCGTTGTTAAACGCCGGCCGCGTTAAGTACGTTATTGTCGGCGGCGATGCGGTGGCTTTTCATGGCCGACCACGATTCACAGGTGATAAGGAGTAGAACATGGCGAAAAAGAAGCAACCGGCGAAGAGGGGTATCGGCAGATTTTCCACTGGCGGATTGCAACTGAAAATTACTCTGGATGAAAGCAACCCGCCGATCTGGCGGCGGGTAATCGTTCCGGCGAACCTCACCCTTGCGGGCCTGCACCTTGTAATTCAGACGGCCATGGGTTGGAACAATAGCCATATGCATCAGTTTGAAATCGGCGAGGTGCGGTACACCGGATATGATCCATTGGATGACTTTGATGATACCGGTGAAGATGACTCGAAAATTAGCGTGGCCAAGGCTATAAGAACAAGAAAGGAATTCCTTTACGAATACGACTTTGGCGACAGTTGGATACATACGATTGTCGTTGAAAAGAAAATCCCGGTTTTAAAAAAGCCCATCGTCTGCACTGGAGGCGAAATGGCCTGTCCGCCTGAGGATTGCGGCGGCCTGTGGGGATACTACGACAAGCTGGCCGCGATCAACGATAAAGAGCATCCCGACCATGAGGAATTCGCTGAGTGGCTGGGCAAGTTTGATCCCGAAGCGTTTGATATCAACGCGGTTAATAAATCGCTGGCACGACTGGCCAGGTAGGAGCCTCTTGGCACCGGTAACGCCCCAACTATTGACCACCACTATTGACCACGGTTGATATTCACCCCCCTTTTACTCTAAAATAGTGCAGGACTTTGGAAAACGCGATGAATGGGATAAGAATCCCCGTTTATCGAGGATCTAAAAACTGGTTTTCTCACAACAGTCCCGGCGGCCCCATAAGGCCCAGCGGGGCCGAGAAACCATTCTTGCTTTAAGAGGAATTTTCATAGTGAAAAACGTGATTCTACCTGATCCCCAAGCCGCACAGGTATGGTTTGATTTTGACGGCACGATCTCGCGACAGGATGTGCTGGACGAATTGGTAAACAGGTTTTCACGCAATGAATCATGGCGGCTCATTGAAGAGCGGTGGCAAGCGGGGTTGATCGGCTCGGAGGCGTGTTTACGCGAAGAATTCGCGCTTTTGGACGTTTCCGATAACGACCTTTACGATTTTATCGATCAAGTGGAAATTGATCAGGGATTTCTGCCGTTGATTGCCATGCTGCGGCAGTATCACGTCCCGTTTGCCATTCTCAGCGACGGCATTGAAAAATTTATTCGCAGAATCCTTAACCGCTTTAACGTGGGCGATATTAAAATTCGGGCCAATCGAATCGCCCGAATGGATCAGCAACTTCACCTGGTGTGCCCACACAAAACGGAATTTTGCTTATCGGCGGCAGCTCATTGTAAATGCAGCAGCGCCCGGGAATTGCACGTAGGGCGGCGGAAAACCATTTACATAGGCGACGGCCGCAGTGATATCTGCCCGGCCCGCCAAGCCGATGTCGTATTTGCCAAAGGGGTTCTGGCGCAGGAATTGGCGTTCCGGCAACACGCCTATATTCCATACAACAGTCTGCACGAAATTATCGCGATCATGAATGGGGCATGGACATCGCAGGTAGCAGCGATATAAATCGCTTTAAACCTAACGAAAGAATGCGAGCCTTATGCCTGCAATAACCACGACCCAACGCGATGCATTTGCAACAACCGCCCCGCGTCTACGAAGCGAACTGGAAAGCATTCTGCATCAGCGTCAGCCGGCCACCGAGGAACTGCTGGAAAGGCTGTTGCAAATTCCCTCTACCAGCGGCAATGAGCACGATCTGGTAGTTTTTATCGCGCGGTGGGCCCAACAAAATGGCTTTGAAACGGATTTATTTGAGTCTTCGGAAGCAGCGCTTAGCGCCTATCGTCAAGCAACTTTACGGCACATTCCGCTGGCTGGGCGCCCCACCTTGGTGATCAAATTTCCAGGCTGTGGCGTTGGCCGCAGCTTGATGTTCAATGCGCACAGCGATGTCATTGCACCGGGTGATCCACAGCGGTGGGCGCATGGCCCATGGTCGGGGAAAATAGCCGATGGGCGGATTTATGGCCGGGGCGCTTGCGATGTAAAAGGACCGCTGGCCAGTGCGCTGGCGGCATTGGTGACACTAAAACAAATATATCCCCAGGGCCTGCCGGGCGATGTGATGGTGGAAATTGTTCCTGGCGAAGAGGATTGCGTGGGGCTGGGCACATTAACCAGTCATGTGCGCGGGTATCATCCGGATGGGTTAATTGTGCTGGAACCCACCGAGGGACAGCCACGAAATGCATCGCGCGGCGGCGTAAGATTCGCCATCCGGGTACATGGCAAAGCGGTGCATGGCACAGTCAAATGGCTGGGAATCGACGCCATCGTCGGCTTGCGTGCGGTGCTGGAACACCTGGAACTTATGGAAACGGAATTTGCCAAGCCCGACGCCAATGAGTTGTTTGCCCCCTATCCTATTATGCGCCCCATTACGGTGGATCATATTGAGGGCGGAAATTGGCAAGGTGCCACCTGTGATTTAGCCCAGTGCGCGGGGTACCTGGAATTGCTGCCAGCCGATGAATTTGACGTTTGGAAAAAGCGGTTTCAGGATCGGCTGCGTGAATTGCAGCAAAAAGGAAAAGGTGGCGGGTGCCGATTGGAAATCGAATTTTCCGAAGAATATGGCGGCCATGAATTATCCGCAGAACATCCGCTGGCGCAATGTGCGTTGGCGGCAATGACAGATATTGGTTTAACAGCAAGCAGCATGTCATGGCGCGGTTTTAACGCAGGGTGTGAAGCTGGCTTGCGTTGGGGTATCGATCAAACACCTACGCTGGTATGGGGTCCCGGCAGCCTGGAGCAGGCGCATGGGATGGATGAATTCGTGGAGTTAAAAGCGGTGCATGAAGCGGCGCGATCCTTTGCGCTGTGTGCAATACATTGGACAACTTTACCGGTAAAATAGACCTATGACACAAACGATGGTACATCCTCTGGGGTTAACGGATCTTCATGCGACGAGTCAGTCCCAGCAATGGTTTGCCCGCGCCAAGCAAGTATTGGCGGGCGGAATCAGCAGTTCGGCCCGCAGTTCCACCACCGGGCCGTTGCCCTATCCGTTGTACATTGCCCGGGGCAAAAAGTCCCACGTGTGGGATGTGGATGGCCACGAATTTATTGATTACCTGCTGAGCTATGGCAGCGCGATTCTCGGCCACGCGGAACGTGGCCTGGTCTTAGCGGTGCAGGAGCAGTTGGACCGTGGCACCATGTTTGGCACGTGCAACACGGTAGAGGTGGAACTGGCGGAACAAATCTGCGCCATGGTTCCCGGGGCGGAACTGGTGCGTTATGCGAATTCCGGATCGGAAGCCATCAGCGGGGCCATCCGTGCGGCGCGCGGCTATACCGGTCGCAATCGGATTATCAAATTTGAGGGGCACTATCACGGCTGGATTGATGTGCTGGCGATAAGCAACCGT
The DNA here is from genome assembly GCA_021828925.1 of Planctomycetota bacterium. Next base: position 8,566 of record JAJZCT010000020.1, on the reverse strand, counting down.
CCCACATCCACCGAAGCCGGCCCGCTGGATCACCCGCATAACAGCCCCCATTCGCGGGGTATTCCCGAAGGTGTCAGCGGGGATGTCATTATCGCGCCGTGGAATCACAAGGACCTTATTAAACAACTGCTTGATGAACACGGTGCTGAATCGGCAGCGATTATTTTGGAGCCGATTGTTGCTAATAACGCCTGCATTATGCCGGAAGAAGGAATGCTGCATTGGCTGCGGGAGCAATGTGATAAACGCGGGATTTTACTGATTTATGATGAAATTGTCACCGGCTTTCGACTGGCCCGGGGGGGAGCGGCGCACTATTTTGGTGTTACACCGGATTTAACGATATTCAGCAAAGCCATCGGCGGAGGATTTCCCATCAGCGCTTTTGCGGGCCGCCGGGTGATTATGGAGCAAGTGGGTGCCAATGTTGTAAAACATGGAGGAACATACAATGGCAATCCGCTGTGTGCCGCGGCCGCACTTTATACTTTGCGAAAAATAAATGAGCCGGGCACGCTGGAAAATATTTACAGTCATGGCCGAAGCTGCATGGAAGCAATTCGCCGGGCCGCCGCCGACGCGGGGGTTGCGTGCGTGGTGCAAGGCGTGGGCAGCATGTTTCAAGTCATTTTTAATGAAGACGGCCAACCGTTGAAACATTATCGGGACTTGTTAAAAGTCAACACGCAGCGCTATGCGGCATTCCGCCATTCGCTGCTGATGCAGGGTGTGCATGTCAACAGTTCCGGCTCCGCATGCTGGTTTGTCAGCGCGGCGCACAGTGCCGACGACTTGGAATTTACGACCCAGGCAATCGGACAGGCCATGAAGACTGTTCGCTAGACAAGACGCGCAAAACCGCACTAAAAGCCAGCGGAAACTTGAAAGGATGGTACCTGAAATTGAATCCGGTAGACTTTTTTGCTGACCAGCTTAGTCCGGCGAACACGGCGCGAATTTATCAAGCCATGCCGCCGTGGCTCGTGGCGACACTTCGGGCACAGCGATTCCGAAAGATTGTGAAATATGTCGGTCGTCACAGCGAATTTTATCGCAAAGCCTTCCACGACCGGGGCATTGATCCGACCAGGGTTCGCAGGCCATCTGATCTTGGCGATTTTTATACCATGCCGGAAGATATTATCGCCAACCCCAAGGCGTTTATCTGCCAGACACCGAACATTGTTTTTGAATCTTCCGGAACCAGCGGAAAAAATAAACAGATTTATTACCACCAAAGCGAGTTGTCACAAATCGCGCAAATTGACGCCGCAGGTTTGCAGGTCATGGGCCTGCGATCCACCGATCGCGTGGCCAACGCTTTTGATTTCAGCATGTGGATTCCCGGCATGTTGGTGCATAATGCCCTGATGAGGCTTGATTGCTTTTGCATGGCCTTTGGGAAAGTTGACCCGCTGGAGGTATATCGGCGGCTCAAGCAGTATGAATTTAATGTCATTATGGGTGAACCTACGTGGCTGATCCGTCTGACGGAATTGGCCGAGCAGCACGGAAGCGTCCCGCTGAAGCTACTGATTGGTGGAGCTGAAGAAATGCCGCGCGACGCCATCGAATGGATGAACCGCGTCTGGCAAGGAGCCAAAGTTCGCATGTGCTACGGCAGTGTGGAACTCGGCGGGGGCATGGGTTATCAACCCTGCGATCAACCGGACGTCTACCATCTGGACGACACGGACTTTTATCCGGAGGTCATTGAACCGGATACCAACGGGCTTGGGGAACTGGTGTTTACAACCTTGCGCCGCACAGTAATGCCGTTGGTGCGCTATCGCACGCGGGATATCACGCGACTGATTCCCGAACAATGTCCCTGCGGTTTAAAGGGCATGCGTATGAGCCGACTGCGGGGCCGCCGTGATGAATTAATTGTCGCCAGCGGGGGCAATTTATATCCCCTGATGTTTGAAAATATTTTGCGGCCTATGGAGGGTTTAACGCATGACTGGCAGGTAGTGTTCAAACTCGATGGCCTGCGAGAGATCATGGAAATTCACGTAGAATGCCTCCGCACCGATGACGAATCGTTGCATCGCGCGGTCCTGGAGCAGATGCGATTGCAATATCCGGATTTGACCAAAAACCTTGATATTGGCATATTTGATATGCGTTTGATCACGCATCCGCCGGGGTTTCTCCGCCATGATCGCAAGCTCAAGCGAATGGTGGATCAACGCCACGATTACACGGATGCGGCAGTGATTTCGGCAGCGCCAGGCAGCAAGGAGGCCGCCCATGCCTGATAAACAGCAGCGCACGTTATTGGTCGTCGGCGACAGCATCAGCCTGGGCATTGCCGAAATCCGCGGAATTGAGGTGACCGGCAGAGTACGACGGAGCTATCTGGATATCCTCCAGGCCGACTTGCCGCACATCAAGTTTATCGTGGACGCCGACGTTCATCGCACCACAGCCGATGCGGTGGAACTTATAGATACGTTGCTGAAGCAGCATCATCCCGATGCGGTGCTGGTGATGCTGGGCGGCAACGACGTGGATTTGCTCTGGAAACGCTTTGTTATCAGCAATGGAAAAATTATACAGAATCGCATTCGCGTGGATCGATATGCCGCCAACTTGACAAAAATCGCGCATAAAATAATTGCCGCTGGATCGCGCCCGATTCTCACGGATATGCCTAATCACTCACTGGATATTCGTGGCCGATATTTATCGCAATTCAGCGGCAAAGATGTTACCGCGATGATCCAGGCGCATGGTGGGCAACCGGTTTCCGATCGGGAACTGGAAGTGTATCGCGTGGCAGCGGCGGCAGTGGCAGCGGAGCTGGATTGCCCGTTTGTGCGATACGGCACGTCGCTAAGCCGCGTGCCGCTGGAAAGCGTGTCCGGTCCCGATGGCGTGCATCCCAACGATCATGCGCATGCGCTGATCGCCGGGGAATTAGTCGCGGTCATTCAAGCGGTACTGGAAAAGTCGCGCCCGGCGGAGATCGGATCCAGCGCGTGAGCATTCCTACTTCAAAGCGTCCCCGGTGGCTGCTATGGACGGGGCTATTTCTTGCGATTTCTCTGGACACCAGCGTGCAACTGTGCTGGCGTGCTTCGGTTCCCCAACACGGGGGAATGGCCCATGCTCTGGGGGCGACGCTGATTCAACCTCTATTTCTACTGAGCCTGCTTTTACACGTCTGGCAATTGTTCAACTGGATGATGGTTCTAGCATTGGCGGATTTAAGTTTTGTCCAGCCGATCACAGCATTAAGTTATATAGCTGTGGCGATAAGTTCCCATTGGCTTTTTTCAGAAAATCTGGATCCCCTTCAATTTTGCGGTATTGCCCTGGTATTGGTGGGGGTCATTCTAGTCAGCCGCACGCCATCCGGTTCGCCGACGATCACAGATAGGCAACAGCGGCGAGGCGCACCGGAGGCCGCGGGATGAACGTGTATTGGATGGGACTGTTGAGTTTTTCCGGCGCGGTGGTGCTGGAAACCCTGGGGCAGGTGACCATGAAAATTGGCACCCGCAACATGCCACCCGGAGCCGGCGGCATTCTTCGGCAAATTCTCACAAACCTTTGGGTTCAGGCGGCCATTGTATCGTTTATGACGGAATCTATTTTCTGGACTTGGACATTACATCTTATGCCGCTGATTATCGCATTTCCGATGGGGGCTATTTGCTTTGCCACCGTCGCATTATGTTCCGCGCATATCCTCAAGGAGCGCATAACCGCGCAACGCTGGCTGGGGATTCTTTTAATTCTTATCGGCGTGGTCATGATCGGGATGAAAGCGTGAAAAACACAGCGGCCCGGGATAGGGAATACTACTCGATGACCAATAGTTTTTCCGTCAAGGCGCGCGGAGCAATCGCCCGGGGCGACCAGCGTTCCAGAAATATCGGATCAACCGGAGCATCTGGGATTCGATTCGCTTTACTCAATATTTATTTACCCGCCAGCTTCGCCGCGATCTGGGCAACGTGCTTTCCTTGGAAGCGAGCGATGGCCAGTTCATTTTCACTGGGAGTGCGATCACCTTTTGGGCCGGCTAAGGTGGTGGCTCCGTAGGGTGTTCCGCCAGTGACTTGATCCATGGCAACGAGTCTTTGTTCAGAGTAAGGCACGCCGACAATCACCATTCCGTGATGCAGCAAGGTGGAGTGGAAACTGGTAATCGTGGTTTCCTGTCCGCCGTGTTGCGTGGCGGTGCTGGCAAAAACGCTGCCGACTTTACCGATCAGACCGCCTGTGGCCCAAATTTGGCCGGTCTGATCCAGAAAAGTCCGCATTTGTCCCGCCATATTGCCAAAGCGCGTCGGGGTACCAAAAATGATAGCATCGGCTTGCGTAAGCTCCGCCGGCGTAATGACGGGGATATGGGCAAACGCCTTTTGCGCTCCGGCTGCACCGTGCTTTTCAAGAACATCCGCGGGGATGGTTTCCGGCACACGGAAAACCTTTACCTCCGCGCCGCTGACTTCCCGCGCCCCGGCGGCAATCGCTTCGGCCATATGCCAGATATGACCATACATGCTGTAAAATACGACGTGAACTTTAACCGACATAACAAACTCCTTAAAAAAGCACTACCACTAACTGGTTTAATACTATACTTTGCCCCTCGGAAAGTCAAATCCAAGGGTCAAATCCAGTGACCCAAGGAACCCTCCAGACGGTCCAACAAATCATACAGCGCCCGTTGCTGCGCCGGCGATAAACTGTCCATCATCAGACGCACCTGTTTGGCGGCCAAGGGGGCAGCTTTTTTAACCATCTCACGACCATTTTCCGTCAGATGCAGACAATGTGCCCGGCCATCGTGCGGATCCTGCTGCCGGACAATCCATTGGTTTTTTTCCATCCGCCCCAGCACCGTGCAGACATTCCCTTTGGTCACCAGCAGACATTGGGCCAAATCCTGCTGCGATAAACCGGCTTTGCTGTTTAAAATCATCAGCACTTCAAACTGAGAAATGGTCAGTTCAATATCGCGCAAGCTGCGATCCAACTGCTTGGTCATCAGAGAATGGACCCGGGCAATGGCCAGCCAATTTTCCCGCGGCAACTGCGACTCGGGCACCAGCACGTTGAGGTGCTGGGACGCTCTGGAACTATTGGGCACTCTACTCATTGGTTTAGTGATATACTAATACCAATGGCCTGTCAAGAGTAAATACCGGGTCTTTGAGTTTACAAACGTGAATTACGGTTTTTTTATTGACTTTTATATGCGAGGTCGGACAATACACCCAATCCAACTTCCGTTCCGCCGGAACGGATCGGCAGCGGCGCGATGAACAGGAGTCTTTGCTATGAAAGCTACGCGTTTTACCATTCTTGCAATAGCGGCCGTGCTTTCCGCGGGTCTGGTCGGTTGCTCCAGTCAGGGCAATCAGCAGATTGATCACCTCACCCCTTCACAGGTATCGCGACAAATTATTCGCGGCAAAACGACCAGCAACCAGGTAAAAGCGGATCTTGGTGACCCGCTGAAAGTTTCATATAACAGTCACGGCAATCAGCAATGGGAATATGACTATACCAAGTTACATTTGACCACCACCGATTTTCTCCCGTTTATCAGCGCCGTGGAAACAAACGCGCGGGGCACCAGAAAATCGTTGGTGATTTTATTTAATCACCATGGCGTGGTGGAACACTACAGCCTGACATGCTCCAAAATTTATAAACACCGCGGGCTATTTAACTGATCGCCCGTGCGGGAAAGATTACCTAAATGCGAGCTGTTTGCGACGGGCGGAATACGGCGGGCCATCGGCATTGCATTCCGCCGCGAACTCAACGCTGCCGCATTGAGCTACGGACGTACGTCTGGTTAATCTTGTAAAGCACCGGATGATAATCCGGTGCTCTATGACGCGAGGCTCCCCCAAGAGGCCCAACTTTTGCAGGCGCTGATCGTATATAGCGGTAAGATGCGGATCCAGTTTTGCTCCGGAGCGGTCCTGCCCGTGCCCCTGGAAGCGCTTATTGTTCCCTTTGAAAGGTGGTCCTGATCTATGAGTGGTATTTTTTGCAGTCCGCGCGAGTTGCCGGTGGCATGTATCCGGGGAGTTCAGCAGCGCGGGAAAAATTTATTTAATATTATCCTGACCGGAGTTTCCCTGGGACTTATGCTCTTGGGTGCCCCGCGCGCACGGGCGGTGGTGAATATCCTCACCAACCACAATGATCTTGCCAACACCGGTGAAAACCTGCAGGAGCATGTGTTGACCCCGCATAATGTTCGCGTCGGTTTATTCGGCAAACTGTTTGTCACGCGGCTGAACGGGGTGGATTATGGCCAACCGCTGTTTGTCTCGCATGTAAATATCACGACAGGTCCGCATCCGGGCGTGCAGAATATCATCATTGCAACCTCTTCCCGTGATGCCGTTTACGCCATCAATGCCGATAGCGGACAGGTGCTATGGAAACGCAGTCTGCTCAAGCACTTTGACGCCGCCTCGGATACGATCAAAGCGCAGGAGAAAAACCCCAACTGGGCCGCGAAAAACGAACCACTGGAAGACACTCCGGCTATTGATCTGGCAACGGGCGTCATTTATGTGGAATGTGAGGAGACAGAAAAAGGCCCCGGAACCCATGGACAACTTCATTGGATTCATGTTCTTTCTTCGCTGCGGCTTAGCAACGGGAAATTTTATGCCCACCAGATAAAAATTTCGGAAAGCGGGCCGCGCGGCCAATACATCGCCGGTCCAACAGTCCGCAAAGCCAATGGTCACCTGGACCATTTTTATGGTTTTGAGATCACGTTTCGCTATCTCACCATTGATCCGGTCAACCATGTTTTATACATGGCCTGTGCCGATCCAGGTGACATCGGGCCATATAACGGTTGGATTCTCGGCTATGGCACGGTTAAAAATCAGGACGGCAATTTACCGGTTAAAGCGGTCTTTAGCACGACACCCAACGGCTGGGCTGCTGGAATCTGGGGTGGCCCCATTGCCGTCGATCACGCAGGGAATCTGTTTGTTGAAACCGGCAATGGTACGTTTGAAACGCACCTTGTTGCCGCCCCCTATCGCCAGCGGCTTAAAGTTGATTCGCCGCATCTGTTAATACCCGCTTCCGGTGACTTTGGTGATGCGGCTCTGAAGCTGATTCCGGATTCCGATACGCGCCAACATCGTGATAACCCCAATGGGTTTGGGCTGCATGTGGCCGATTATTTTGTGCCGAAAGATGAAAACCATCTCCTGCGCGCTGATCTGGATCTCGGATCTTCCAGTCCGGTGCTGCTGCCGGCATTCGTGGGAGACAAGCAGCATCGCCATCTGCTGGTCATTAACGATAAGCAAGGCATTATTTATCTACTGGATCGGGATGATCTGGGCGGCTATCACGGAGGAACAAAGGGGAACGGGCATTCCGGGCATAACGCGGTGGTTCAGGAACTACGACGCGCGACGGGCAGTGGGTTCAGCACCGGTGCTTTTTTTGCAGGGCCTCATCGCCACAGCGGCTGGATTTATTACGCGGAAGTGGCCGATTTCGCCAAGGCATTTCTTATTGTTCATGCCCATATCAAGCCTCAACCGGTTACCGAATCACACGATAGATTTCCCTATCCCGGTTCCACTGCGGAGATATCCGCCAATGGAAGACGCGACGGTATTGTCTGGTTGCTGAACCGAGATAACAATCGGCTTGTGGCGTATCGTGCCAATGATTTTCGCACCGAGCTTTTTGACAGTAGCAAAGGCATAGGCCGCGGGGGTCTGTCTAATAAGATTGTGGGCCGCGAAATTGATATGAATTCCACGCCCACCGTGGCCGATGGGCGGGTTTATGTCAGCACCACTAAAGCCTTGAACTGCTATGGACGACTCCACTAAAGCGGCGGTAACTGGGGCGTATGGCCCGGGTTACTCTCCAGATTATGAACCCGGTAGATGCCCGTCGAGCGGCCGGGATGCGTCCCGGGCCAGGCGGGTGGCGACCTTTCACGAGGGTAAGGGGGAAGTTCATGGGCGCCCAGCGCGAATACGGTAGTGCGGGCGGCCTACGGTAAGGCCTTTGCCGGCCAAGCGCATGACCCAAAACGCGATGTAGGATATAACGGCCAGAGCCAATATTACCGCCATTGCACGGAAGGCCCCGTTGGCGGCCAACAGAGATGCGTCGTAGGCGAAGAGGGAAAACAACCCCACCAACATGATGCGCTCGCCGCGTTTCCGGGGCGCTTCATGATGATTAAATATTTGCCGCACGACCCAACTGAAATAAATCACGGCCACCACGGCCGGCCCGATGGCGTCTATAAGCACGCCGCGTGTGATACTGCCGCGCAGCAGCATGATTAGAATCGCTGCGGCATCGATCAAGACGACCGAGCCTAAGAGTTTCCAGATGCCGGTGATCCGCAGCCGCGGGCGTTTGGATTCCAGGCGATAGGAAATAGCGGTTCCCACGGCGATGTGGGTAAAGAGAAACAGGGATAAAATTAAAAACCCCGCATCGGGCCGGCCAATCAGGCAGTTGACTCCGCGAATCAGGCCTAGAGCCAGAAAGCCGATGTATCCCAGATATTTCCCCGTGGCGTTATAAAAAA
>JAJZCT010000019.1 GCA_021828925.1 Planctomycetota bacterium | reverse complement strand
TTCGCAAGCTCGTCGATGCCAATGGCGGTCATCGCACCTTGACCTCCGGCACGGCCGACATCCCGGCGGCCAGATAGGGCATATTCTCAGGCAGGTCCTTGAAAAGAATTTTTACCGGCACACGCTGCACGACTTTGACAAAATTTCCCGTGGCATTCTCCGGCGGCAGCAGGCTGAATTCCGCCCCCGAGCCGGCCTGAATGCTCTGTACATATCCCTTGAACGTATATTGCGGATATGCATCAATGGAAATGGTCACTGGATCATTGGGCTTCATGTGCGTCAAGTCCGTTTCCTTGAAATTCGCCACCACCCACATGTTGGGCCGCACAATGCTTAACAGCGTGGAACCGACTGTGACATAGTTTCCCGGTTCGACGGATTTTTTGGTAACGTATCCGGCCACCGGGGCACGGATGGTGCAATAGGACAGATTCAATTCGGCCTGTTCCAGTTCCGCCCGGACTTCATCAATGCGGGCCATGCTGCCGCTGACATTGCTTTGCGTCTGGCCGACCTGCTGCGGCACAACATCCACCGCCGCCTGTTGGGCCAGAGCCTTGAGCAGATCGGCTTTGGCTTGCAGGAGTTGTGCTCCGGCCGCCACCCGATTTTCGCGCGCCGCTTCAACCCCCGCTTTTGCCTCCACCAGTTCGGCGCGGCGGGAAAGCACAATTTTGCCGGCCGCCGCCAGGATGGCCTTGTCGCTTTCCGCGGCGGCCCGGTAGGAATCCACCTGTTGCGGTGTGACATCTCCGGTTTTTAACAGTGAATCGTAACGGCGATAATCCGCGGCGGCCTTGACCGCCGTAGCGGCATCCGCGACTTCGTCCGCCCTGGCGCGGGCAATGGCGGCGATGGCGGCGGTCACATGGGCCTGGGCCTGATCAAACGCGGCCGCGGCCTGGGCCTCGCCGGCTTTGGCTGTGGCAATGGACGCCCGCGCAATGGCCACCTGGGCACGAGCCTCACTTAATGCCGCCGGAGAAGTTTTCTTGATAAGCTCAAGCGTATAACGGCTGCCTTGCCTGGCGGCCAGCGCCTGCTCCAGCATGGCTTTGTATTTATCCACCGCCGCCTGATAATCGCGTGGATCCAACCGCACGAGAAGGGTTCCCTTTTTTACATATTGATTATCGAGCACCGGCACGGCAAGCACGCGCGCCGAAACCTGCGGACTTATATAAATCACATGGGCGCGAACATAGGCATCATCGGTGGAGACATATTTCTCCGCGTGTATATACCACGGCACGCCGAAAACCAGAGCCACGATCAGCAGCACAACGCCGCCGATAAGAAATATTTTCTTCCGCTTCTGACCGTTCTCCGCGCCAGTGGCCGCCGGCTTATCCGCACTCGTGCGGGCCGCTTCTGATGGTGCCGCTGTGGGGCGCATCCTCGGTGAATTGGTTTCCGTTGAATCCGTCATAATGTTTTCTCCTTGCCCGCGGCTATCTTTGCCGCACGCTGTCCGGGGATTAAAATCCGGCAGTTGTGAATAAACCCCTTTTATGATTTTACGTGTTCCTGTTCCGAACTTGCGGTTGGGCGCTGCATAATGGCGCGAATGCCGCCAAGGGAAAAGGTGGTAATATGATCGGCTATTTCATCGATGTCTGACGCACAGTAGCAGCCTGTCCCTCGCATTTTCAGCACCACTGCCCGGCACCGCAGGTAATATTGGCATTGACCGGCAATGCTTGAAACCACCAGATTCAGTTCGCTGGGAGAAAGCTTCCGTTCACCCAGCAGTTCGATCACCGCGACCAGTCGGTTCCGCCACGGTTCAATGACATCATGAATATAGCGCTCCAGTGCCGGTGATGGTTCGAACTGTTCCAATGACAGCATGCGGAAATACCACTCCGGTCGGCTTTCATCGAGTAAGGATTCCAGAGAACTGCGGACAAACGACCGCAATGCCACAAGCGGATCACCGGACGCCAGATGGTCCACATCTTCGGGTAAAAAATGCCGGCTTAGCCGGCGGCCAAATTTTAACGTTTCCAGATACAGATTTTCCTTGCTGGCAAAATAATAGTTGACGGCCGCAATATTGGCTCCGGCTTTCTCGCAGATCGTTTGAATTGTCGCGCGATGAAAGCCATGCAGCGCAAACACCTCTCCCGCCGCCAGCAGCAGACGGTTCCGCGTTGAATCATCTTGTGATTTTTCAATATTTTTAGCCACCATGCACTCCAATGCGTCCAATCGTCTAAAAATCATTTTAAAAAGGGCATTTGAAATGTCAAATGAAGTCAGAAAAATCAGCGGCGGTCACAACGACCGCCGCCCGCTGGAATCGTATTAAATGAAACGGACTTTTTCTCGTGAAATCAGCCGGTGCTCCGTTCCAGAGCCGCATGAATGTCCGGTAATCCGGGCCATCGCAGAACCTTACGAGGTAACCCGGTGGCGCAGAGCGTCACCATTACCATGCAAAATAATAGGGATTACGCTGATAATGTACGTGCACCTGTGACATGGGTTGCCAGACCACCGCCGCGTCATTGTACAATTCGTGCACCCCGGCCGGCAGATGATTGCCGTTGTCTGTTTCCACGTGATTGGACGCCGGAGCCAGCGGCGAAAGTACATGGCCGGCGCCGAATTCCGACATGAGTCCCGTTTTACCTGATGGACCGGTCATCATGGCAATATCCGAGGCTAACAGTGACCCCGGACTGGACTGCGGGTCTTCCGCCGGCATGTGTTGTTGATCCTGCGTATTCCAGTAGGTCACCCTTTTGAAGTCTTGTTCCAGATTGCCTCCCTGTACCCCTTTTTTCCCTTCATTGAGCAAAACGCCGTCAATATCGTAAGCGGGACTGTAGTTTTGCGGGTAGGTACCCGGCGAAACACGGCTGGCGTCGCCATCGTCCAACAAGACGTTTCCTCCGTCACCACGATCCACCCAATAGCAGTATCCGCTGTACCAGCTCCATTCCAGGCAATAGCCGTTGGTTTTATGTACGCCTCCGCTGAACACAGCGCGTGGACTTGCTATAACCTGGTTATGCAGCGTAATGACCCCAGGTTCGGGACAGAATAGCAAAGATATACCCCGTAACGTCGGTGGAATAATACCGGGCATGATGGTTTTGCCGTTCATGGTTCTCGGAACACCGGTCACCATGCTTTTTCCGGTATATCCGCCGACGCCAAAGGAACTGTAGTAAAGCGGCCCGAACCCCCAGCCCGGGCATTGACTTCCGCTGACGGGGTATCTGAATCCACCCATTGGCGCAAGCTTATAGTCGGAACATCCCGGCGGATATTGCCCTTTATAGACTACGGCATACTCACGCATGGCAATGCCCAACTGCCGTAGATTGGACGCACAGACAATCCGCAAGGCCAGATTCCTGGCTCTGGCCAACGCCGGCAACAATATCGACATTAATATCGCAATAATGGTCAGTACCACCAGCAATTCGGTGAGGGTAAATGCCGATGACCGCTGCGGCGGCCTTAACGAGCAATGGATGATGGGCAACGATCCGGGCGGTTGCGCCGTCGTTGATAATTGGGGAACCGCTGGTTTATTGATCCGTGGCTGACGTTCCATTATCACCGGCTCACCTATTGGATTCTTATTTTGCTGATGAATCATAAAACACCGCGTCTCATTAAGGCCGCAAAGCTGTCATGCCATCGTTGTCTCCGCCGGCCAGCCCCAGCCAATTCAAATTCATTGCGGCAGCGCCGGAAACTCCGCGGACCACAACGCCATTGTTCAATTCCACCACCGCTGGTGTTTGAGCAAACCACTGGTGGCTGGAATCCAGCGTCGCATGCAACGGGATATTCGAATGAAATAGATTGTGCGGAACCGAAGATTCTGATCCCGATGGTACGCGCACAAAGGCAGCATGCGGCTTCTGCCCCGAAGTTTCCTGCTGTTGCGCCAGGCCCTCGTAAATCGGTATTGTGGCCCGGCATTCATCGCAACTGGCATGGTAAAACATCACGATCCAACGGCCATGGGCAAGGGGGGTGCTTAAATAAATTTCGTGCTGCCTGGATACACCGGTAGCGTCGGCATTCTGCAGGTGGTCCCCAGTAGCCTGTATCATGCCCGTCACTGGCTGGGATTGCACTATATTGGCCAATACTGGCAGCCGCCGACCAATCCATTTGTTCGGTTCCAGGATGACAATTTTACCGCTATTGGCTGTAACAAGGCCATTGGCAGCCGCTATCGGGTAAGGGCGAAACACGGCGGAACCAACGCCCATTAGTAATCCAATCCCGGCAGCCGCCGCGACCGGCCACTTGCGTTTTGACCATCGTGATGGATCTGCATTGTTTCCACGCAGCTTGGCAGAGAACCTCAGCGCGAGAAGAATTGCGACATCCAGAACGAACGTAAACCACGGATTCACACGCACCTGACCGAAACATCCGCAGTCGATTTTACCGGCAAGTGCCTCGAATAGGGTGTAGCAGGCAAATAAGCTGAAACAGCCAATGGCAACCCGCTGTGCGGCCTTCGGGAATGCTCCGCTGATCAGCCACAGGCCGAGAAAGATTTCCCAAGCGATTAGGGCCGGATCAAACCCGGGAAGACCTCGTACTCCCGTAAGCGGGACTCTCGAGTTGGTAAATTGCAACGCGCCACCTGCAGCATAAATGAGCAAGACCGTGATCGCTAAACGGACCACAGAAAGCAACAGGCCCCGCCAACCCAAGTGCAGCCCTGCGTACTTGCTCGCTTTGGGCTCCCTATTTCCGAAGGGAGCAAAGTCCTGGGGGAGTACTTCCGCCATTCTGATCCTCCGCAGCTTCGGCCAATCCGATTCCCAGATGGACTCAGTGGCCGACGATATCCGGCGCGGCGAAAACCGGAATATCCAGGGTCGATTTTACTCCGTCGTACAAATAGGCAACATGGACATCGCCTTGAAAAAGCGCGTGGCCAGGAAACAAACGCAGCAAAACGACAATACGCCCGTCCTCCAACGCCGCGTGGAGCCCGGGACCGCTGCTGGTCACCGCAAACACATGCGGGGGGCTACCGATGCCGGGACCGGTGACCAATCTGACGATCTTGGAAATTGAGCCGGTCCTCGTGCCTGGTGACAAAACCAATGCTCCGGGAACGGCCTCCAGAACCGGCACCGGCGTGGCGTACACGTCGAATTTGAAATTCAGTGGAATTCGCTTTCCCTTGGACCGGAGCGTTCCTTGGAGCGTGATTACCTCCGCCGCTGGCCGGCGATCTGCCACCATCGCCACCGACGGGCGGAACAGGAACCTTTCGCTGGTACCCGGAGCGATCACGTCGGAACTTGGCACAACCGTGAAGAACCGCCCTTCGCCATGGGCGTTCCATGCGACACTAATCGGATCATCCGTAATATTCTCGGCGATCACAGATTGCGCCCTGTGGACGGGCTTGCCCGGGACATAGTGCCAGTAAACCTCGGTCCGACTGAAACGCAGTGATCCGACGACGACCGCCTCCACAGAACCCTGCACTTCCGGTATCGCTGCGCCACGACTCGCGTCGAAAATCAGAAACTGCTGGCGGACCGGACCCCTTTGGTCGGCGAAGAGCCCGGTGTAGCTGACCCTCACGACAGAACGGCCACCTGGAGGCAACACCGGATTAAATATCTTGACTCGGGTGCATCCACAGCCTGTCTGCTCGCCCAACGAGAGAGTGCGATCAGAAATGTTGCGCACGACCAACTGGTGCCGTGTTGTCTGGCCGTAGCAAACCTTGCCGAAAGCAATGGCGACTGCAGCGGATTTACGTGGCATTCCGATGGCAACGCCGGACCGGTTCCCAAGAACTGCCGCCGAGACAATCCAAAACCCCAGTGCCGTAGCCCCCGTTGACAACACGCACCCTAAAATAATTCTTCTCTTCTTCATTTCCTACCACTCCCCCTAAATCCCCTCGCCGGCATTGTCGCGGGGGGAACACCAGGGTTCTTCGATCCAACGAAATATACACTTGCCGGCCGAGTTCGTGAGTCGGTGACCATCGCTCCGAAGGGTGGTGTGTAGCGGAACGTGTGCGGCGGGAAAACATCATTGACGGCTACGCGGCTGACCGTGAGCCGGTCGTCATAATAAATGCGATTGCTATCACCGATCCACATCCGCTCGCGAGCGCGCGTGGGAAACCACACGCCGTTGCTCTTCCTGAAGCGTCGGAAATCTGACTCCTGGTAACGAACCCTCCCGTTGGGCCCACCCACAGCCTCCTCAACTGCGCGATAAATGCGTAATCCACCGACGAGTTTTAACTCGCAACGAAACTCGTATTTTTCCGTGCCGGATGGGTGCGTGGGGTTCAGTAGCAGGTACTGCAGGTTAATCATATTGGTGGATGGGTCATAGCTCTGTTTTACCAAGCGATATTTCGCGGTCGAACTCATGTTCTGCCATGGCGTGAGCCAAATGGTCCGCAGGTCGTCCAATCCCCAGTCCTGTGAAGCCAGCGGCAAATCCTGTTGCCACCAACTGCTGCTCCGCTTGAATATGGAAACGCTCCACCCACCGCCCCCGGGCCAAGCCTTCCATACCGACTGGTGCCCCACCACCCAAATCGCGGCGTGGGGTATCCCCCGTCTACGTTTTCCGCCTGGGCCAACATCCACATAACCACCAATTTGAATTTTCTTGGCAAAAACCAACCCGTCGGGGATATCCCATTTCAGTCGCACGAGTTTTGTGGTCTCCCTGTACCCGGCGGCGGTATTAAGCAGCCGTTCCAACTTGGGCTGTTTCTGCCCGAGCTCCTTCGCCATTCTCTCCGCCATGGTCCTTGTCTCGTAGATGCGTTGGTGGAGGATCATCCGCAGGTGTAGCGAAACGATCCTTTTGGCGACGGACCTGAAAACAGCGTTCCATTGCGACTCGGTCATTGCCGAGAAATTCCCGCTCTGCGGTGCCGCGCGGGCTGGCGTCGGCTCAGGCTTCGCCGCGCAGAAGAAATCGCCGGCCGATAGGAGCAACACCAACGCGGCCAAACCCACCGTAGTGCGGCCCTTCATTAGGGCAGCGATGCAGCCCGATTCCAGCCGTAAAAACCCTTGAAGCGTCATGTCAAGCACTCCTTATATCGAATAACATCAGGGAACCGGTCCCATCCGGAATGGTCTCCGCTTTGGAGGCGGGCCGGGAGGTGGTAAGGGGGCTTTTCCGGTGCATAGCCCCGGGGCAGGCATTCTTCCCGGACCGGCACAGCCAGAATCGGGAGCAAAAAGCCAGGCACCGACCATCGCAGAAAGGCCTCCAAACCCGCATGAACAGTGGACCGAAATATGCCGCGCAAGCGGCTCAATGTTTTCCCGGCAGGACTAGCCACCACCACAGCTTTGCTCTATGTAAGTGGGCGGGTAGGTGGTCTGCTCGAGGGCGGGGTAGCAGGTGTTCCCGTATTCCCCGACATCACAGCCGTTGCCCGTCCAGGTCTGCAACTCGTAGCCGCCATTCGAGCTCACCACGCAATTGTCTCCCGTTGCCGTTCCATTGCAGACGGAGTGCCCAGCCCATATTTTAAAAGATATAAGGCACGGCGCATTCGGTGCCCCCGCACATGGGACGCTAACCGGGGTCGATTGCCCAGCGGCAACATAAGAAGTGCCCTCGTTGGCGCATGATGCCAACAGCAACCGCCCTCCGGCTCCGACCGCCAGGCCGGCAGTGCATACGGCCGCCGCCATCGCCAAGGCCCGCAGCCTCTTCCGCTTCCCGCCGTCCGTCGCCGTGACTTCCTGTTTGATCTCCATGGAAAATACTCCTTGAAAAAACATTAAAGCAACCGAATGTGGCGACACACCACCTTCATTTCCGTTTTCACTATACGCCGGGGCGCGTAGTCCGCTTCGCGGCAGGCCGATGCCGCGTCAGCGAACCTTGGTGTTTCCCGGCCACTTCACCCTGGTCCAACAGCCACCACAGCGATTCCAACCGCTGGGCCGTATCCATTACGCCGTGCGGGTGGCGCAATTGCGCCACCCGCCAGCGAATCAGGCCGAACGCAAGTCCGGCACATGAGCGAGCCGCGCTTCCGAACCGCAGGCTCTTTTCAATCTGCCTTGAGGTCAGTATTCCGCGTGATTTTTCCGCCAACTCCCAACGGTGAAATAAATCCAGATGGTAATAACATCTTTCAGCAACGGCGGTAACGGTGGGATTTATCGGGGTAGCCCCGTGCCACGCGGTGCACCAGCGTAGAACCGAGGCATATTCCAGCCGTTGGGTGGCCGCCCAAACCGCCGGATGGCGATGTTCCAGCAAATTCAAAGCCTGCATAATATCTGCGGCCATGGCCACGTCACGATTGTTCGCAAATTCGACTGACGGGTTGCCGGTGGGATCATCAACAGGACGCCGAGGCCACCGAGCGTTTTCCGGCGACGGGCCACCGGATAACTGGCCGCTGCGCCATGCAGCGGCGAATCGCGTGCGGAATTCCGATTGCTGTTTTTCGCGGGCCTGCCACGCACGGTAGCCATAGTAATACGGCGCCGGATGCTCGGCCAATGGGTCCAACATCGCCGCCTGGAGTATGGTGTTGAGGGAGTAGTTTTTTGCGACGCGAATGGCCAACTTCATCGGCCCACGCACCAGAAAACGCTTCCAGATTCCGCCCCAGAAGTTTACGATTCGGGATTGCGCTATTCCCCGTCTGCCTGCCAATGGTGCGGTATTTGGCTGGCTGGCGGTGCCGAAATGAAAGGATGGAGGTAGCGGAATGGCTGAGACAACGTAATCGCGATTGCGATTCCACCCGTCGTGGCCATCCTTGTTAAAAAAGTAGAGCGACAGCGTGTAGGCTCCCGCCGGAATATGCAGATAGGTGTATAAATCGGGGCCTTGCCAAGTTGTGGGATAGGTCTCGCCGTGGTCATCGAGCTCCGTTTCTCTTCGGTCCATCTTCCAGGTAGCCTTATGGGCAGAAATACGTTGATCAAGATATATCTCAGGCAGTTCCAGCACTCGCTTTTGAGCGCTGGCAGACCACGTGGTGTGGAACTGAACGAGATCGGCCGTTCTGCAATGCGGGCCGATGGCCTCATAATGGTGGAGTCTGTTGTCTCCGGGCCGCCACAGGTAGTCGTAACCACCATCCAGACCACATGCGAACAAGCACGCCCAATATCTTCCATATCTGCCCAGCCAAGTTCCCTGCGTGCGCCAATCATCGGTAAGAGGAACGATTTGCGGTTGCTTGATTGGCTGCTGCGGAGCATTGTTCTTTAAAAGGTTTTGATACAAAAAAGATAACTGGGCGGTGGTTGGGGCTTGGGCTACGGCAGGCATGTTCGCCTGCCGCGGTAGGCCGGGAAGCAAACCATCAATCCAGTTATGCACAGCGCTGGCTGTGCGATCCCAAGGCGATTGTGTTTTAACCGCCAAATTCCCCACCGAGACTCCCATTCCGTAGTGGCCGACCAACAGTTGACCGTCGCTCAACGGCAGAATTGCCGAAATGTAGGAGCGCATAACGGACGCGTAATAAAAATGGGCCAACTGGGAGTGCGGAATTGCCGGTGGTGCCGGAGGGAGCTTATGGAGTTTTCCGGCCCTCCGTAATCTTGCGACTCTCATTTCCCATCGACGATGGGCGGCTAGTGCTTCGTCGAACCGCTTGATCTGCGGCGTCATTTCGACGACGGGCCCCTGTCCTAAGCTGCCGTGGCCAAGGGAATTGAACCACATGCCTGACCGCCATGTTCCCAGCCACAACTGGCCGAGCGGGTCTACCGCCAGACATGTGACATGATCTCCAGGCAACAGGTAAGCCAACACTTTTCGGGGCGGTTTGTGTATGACTCTCGGCGGATGCCAAAGTCCTTTTACTTTGGCAATGTAATCTCTGCCACGTTCGTACTGAAATACATAGGGATTGCCGGGGTTATTCCAGGCCAGGCCTTCATCGGTGCCCACGTAAATGCGGCCGTCTTTACCTGCGGCTACGGCATTGATCAAGTTGCACGGTAATCCGTGTCCGAATGCCGTGCGGGGCATCTTCCACGGGCCGGTGACAATTGACCAATTCTTATATGGGGGATATCCAATGGCCAGACCGTGGCACTGCGTTCCTACAAAGGCAACACCTTGCTTATTAAAGGCGACACAATCCGGGTTGGGCGGTAAACCACTGGAAAACAGGTCCTGGGATTTTCCCGACATGGCCTGTGGAAGGTAACGCCATTGATGTGTTGACGTTTCATAAATGCTCACACCGGCTTCGGTGCACATCCACACGGAATGGTCATACGGATCTGATACGATGGCCACAACATGGCAGCCCAGAGGCCCATTTAACAGTCCATAGTGTTTCCACTGGGTTCCGTTAAATACGCACACGCCATGGCGCAATGTGCCGGCCCACAGGCGCCCCTTGGCGTCCAGACATAATGAATAGATATGATTGCTGACCAGACCCTGGGAGTCGGCTTTATCATAGTGTGTCCATGGAGAGGTCGCATTGGGCTGGTAATGATAAATACCGGAATCTTCACTGGCGACATAAGCACCGCCACGGCCGTCGGAGACCATGGCGGTAATGTACTGTGCGGGGCAATGCAGGTTTTTGACATTCAGAATGACTGCCCCGTGATGGGCAACATCGTGGTGGCGAGGCGCGGAGAAAAAAGCTTTCAATGGCCGCATCCAGCCAGCCATGTTAGCGATCACCAACACAAGGATAACCACAGTTATGGCATTGACAATGCGGGAATGCTGGTTGAGAAAAGCGCGTATATTAGCCGGAGCCAGGCCGGCGAATCGGGATCGCGGGGGCGGTATTGGGGCCATTTTCATATAAAGGCCCCCCGATCATGGAAGTTCACTGGTGCCGGTGAAAGCACCCGGACGTGGTGCATAAATGTGTGCGTGTGTGTTGGGGGGGGGGGGGCAACATGGCTGACGATCCAAGGCGTTGTTTGGGGTGCGTGCAATCACACTTCGCCAGGCCCCGAAGCCCATTGAATGTCGTGGAATATTTCCGCAAGATGAACATCGCTTAAGTCCATCACAGTGTTAATTATTCGGTTCCGGCAGTGGCACACGATTCAACCCAGCTTGCCGCCGGAGGAAATTGCAACAACTCTTATAGCTCGTCCGAAAACAATTGGCAAGTGCCAATTTGCGTCAATTTCGGTGCCTTTTTGCGTCAAGTGCTATACCGGAACTGATGGGGGGGGAATGGTTTGTGATAAAGCCCGCGAGGTTGCCTCGGAACGGGTGATTTCATCATTGCCGCCGTTGGAATTGCCAATGCCGCCACCCCCAACGGAAACAAACGGTGGTGCAGCGTATGGCCCGTGCCACTTCGGGAAACAGGCCGCGGAAAAAACATAATCCGACGCCGGATACTCAACACTGGACCGGGCACCAGTCCATGATCGTCTGAGCCCCGGTGCGATTCGCTGCGCATCAATGGCGGCCGCCCGTGATTTAATTGGGTTATTTTCATGCGACTTCGGATGATTTTTCTTCCGAATGTCCATGCCAAAAACCGGCGATATCCGGGGATTGCGGGATCGTGCGTTGATAAAAAGCGAAAATGCGGGGGGCTGTCTGCCCCCGCATTTTATCAATGATCGCTAATCATCCGCTACATTCGGCGTGCCGACCTTAAGCATTACTGCACTGTGCACCGGAATCGTGGCGCTGAAAGATGCTTTCGTGCCAAGGTCCTTGCGTCGCCACAAATCCCGTATGTTCTGCATGCCGCGCATGGATTTCTCGCCGCGCCGCAAAACCGGGTCAACCATGTCCCATGATGGTATGGTGACGGTTTTCGGTACCATACCGAGGTTAAAGATGGCCACGGCCACCGTGCCATCCCACAACGGACGCGCCCATACTTCCAGCGATCCCTGCCGATCCACTCTCTGGGCCTGCACACCCAATTCATCCTGATTTACGGCCAGAACTTCCGTATTGGTCATCAGATCGCGCGTGAAGGTATTGGGTTTGCCAGGTTCCAGGAGTTTTTCCAGATCACATCCCAGAAGCAAAGGGGCGGCAAGCATGCACCAGTGCGTAATATGCGTAAGCTGCTCGTGCGGTGTAAGCTTGGTCCAATGCAATGGGCCGTCTTCAAAATAGCCCCAGCCAACCACCAGCATATCCGGATCATTCCAATACCCCGGGCCGGCAAAGGGAAACAACATGCCGTCGCTGTTAAAGCCATTGGAGATCATGGAACCCCATGAGTCGTTGATATCGCCGCTGATGCGGGCGCTGTTGCCCCGGACCGGCGGCTTGCCGGCCCAGGTCCAAACGTGGCCCATGCCATACTGGCACAGGCTGAAAAATATATCGCGGCCGGATTTCCGCAGCGCTTCTCCCATGACCCGGTATGGTTTGATGAATTGTTCCAAATCCGGGTGCGGGGGAGCTTTTTCTCCGTAGCTGCACCAGTCATATTTGAGATAATCCACACCCCATTGCGCGTAGGTGTTGGCGTCCTGCACTTCATGGCCGAAGCTGCCGGTGTGTCCGCCGCAGGTTTTGGGACCCGGTGAGGAATAAACGCCGAATCGCAGGCCGTGGCTGTGGACATAATCGGCCAACGCTTTCATATCACCAAATTTGTCCGTGGTTTGAATTTCGCCGGCGGCATTTCGGCCGTTCTGCCAGCCGTCATCAATATTGATATACATAAAGCCCTTGGCGGCCAGGCCACTGTTGATCATGGCCTCCGTGGCGGCGCGGGTGCGTTTGGCATCATTGGCCATTCCATAGGCATTCCATGAATTCCAACCCATCTGCGGCGTTAAGGCCAGTTTGTGCTCACCGGCCACCAGACGCAAGGTTCGATGGGCGGTACCCAGGGAATTTTTCGCGGTGAGCCTGACCTTATATTCGCCGGCTTGATTGATTTTACCGGTAATAATGCCATTTTCATCCATCGTCAATCCATCAGGCAATCCGGTGGCGCTGATGGTGACGGGTGTTTTGCCGGTGAAGGGAACTCGGAAAAGAAAGTCGCGCCCGGGCGTTGCGCCGAATATGCGCGGGCCATGAAATTCCGGCGTTTCAGGATCGCCGCTGGCGATTTCAGGATAATCATTGGCACCGGAATACGGCGATGTCGCCACGGGGCGGGCGGAGGCCCCGGGTGCCAGCGTGATAACCGGATCGAGCCAGTCGGCATGATCAAAATTGATTCCATTAACGCCGGGAAGCACCAGAAGCATTAATTCTTTGGCCCCCCGCAGATTGGCGCTGATTGGTCGCGCCGGTTCACCAACGCGCATCACCGGGGTGCGAGCTTTAACTTTGCCGTCAACCAAAAGCTCAAAAATAACCGCGGCTTGCTTGGTGGCTTCGTCGTCCACTCCAACTTTGGCGGAAAAGCGCAGCGCTGATTTTTTCAAATGAATCCGAAATACGCTTTCCGCATGCGTGCCAATGCCGTGACGAAATGTTTTTCCGCCAACACTTAACGTGTTTCCCTGCACACTTTTATCCTTGGTGGGGTTGCCCCAGCCCTGTTGCATCATGCTGAGGTCCAGATCTTCCACCCGGATAAACTTTCCCCCTGGCGCGGCCCGAACTGTTGCATCGGTCAACACCGTTCCGGCGGCCGTCATGACCGCGGCTGAGGCCGCCAGTTTGACAACATCACGTCGTTGATACCGCCGAAGATCTGACTGATTCATTTGCGTTTCTCCACTATGCAATGACCGTAGCATGTTCACCAAGACTTCGACACCGAAGCCTTCGATAAGTGTCATACTTTACGAACTTTATTCCCGGTTGGAAAGTCACTGAAATCGCCAGCCACTCGAATCGCCAGATCAAAATAAGTCAGGCGCGTCTCAAATCAGCTGCAATCGGAACGGACCTTAATCCTTCGTACCGCCTCAACCCGTAAACTGTCGGCTTGGCCATTCGCCGGCCACTGTTCACCCGCCGTTGTTCCAGCATGGTGGCGGCGGCAAATGGGCATGGCAATGTGGTAAATAAGACGTCTTGAGTGTTTCAATGACCTCATTGCGGCTAAAATCTATGCCATGCACACGGAAGATACCATTGCGGCCATCAGTTCACCGGCAGGGGCGGCGGGGCGGGGGATTATCCGAC
>JAJZCT010000018.1 GCA_021828925.1 Planctomycetota bacterium | reverse complement strand
AAAAGTCTGAAAATCAAGGTCACCCGCGTTCCCAAAGACCTTAACGCCATTCTCGGCAAACTGGGGTTGCTGGAACTCTTTACCCAACCGCCGGCTTGGGCACCGGGTTGAATGTAGCAAGTGCATTACTGCGGAAAGGCCGTAAATCAAGGACTTTTGCTCATCACAGGGGGAAGTCAGGTTAGCCGATTTTTCCGCTGCCGGGGATACTGTTGTGGTGGTCAATGCTGATAATTCTCCGGATACTTCGGCCGTCGTCGGACGCTCTGGTGCGGAATTGATCCGTTCTGCTAAACCGCACCGTGGGAGGGCTATTGCCGCCGGCGTTTCATATTTGCTGAATCAAGCCCTTGTTGCTCCGGATGTCATTTTGATCGCTCACGCGGATATGGAGTTTACCGCCGGCAGCAGACATGCTCTGATGGCGCATCTGGGTATTAATCCGCGGCGGCAGTGGGGGGCCATGGGACATCGTATTATGTCCACACAGTGGAAATTCCGGGTTATCGAGTTCGGTAATCGCTTCCGCGCCAGTCGCTTGTATATGCCTTATGGTGATCAGGCTATGTTTTTCGGCGTGGACGCGTTAGCCGCCGCTGGCGAATTCCCCCAGCAAAACCGATTAGAAGACTTTGAATTATCCCTCCGATTCAGGTCCATAACTCCGCCGCTTTACGTCAATTACCCCGTGCGCATCAGCAATCGACACTGGCGGCAAGGGGTTATTGCGGCCAGTGTACGGAATTGGTTCACGGCCATAAACTATCTCATCATTCGGGCGGAATCGCACGCGGTGATCGCGAAACCCTTGGCGGAGGAGCCGGTAGCAATATGAACACATCTGAATATCTGCATATAAATCTGGCGTTGGTGGCCAAAGCACCGCGTGCGGGTTATGTGAAAACGCGTTTACAAAAAGACTTCTCACCGGATCAGGCCGGTGATATTTATCGCTGCTTTTTAAGCCGCGCTCGAGCTCTGGCGGAAAGCTGGCAACAAACCGGCCCGGATATTCGTTTGATTCTCGCCTTTGATCCACCGGATAAACCGCACTTATGGGATACCTGGAACGCCTGGACTCTCCAGCCGCAATCCGCGGGTGATCTGGGTGATCGGTTGCAGAATGTTGTTGCATATGCTGCACCGGAAGAGCGGTCTGCCACTATTTTTATCGGGGCTGATGCGCCGGAATTATCTCGCCATCATTTAGACTTCGCCAGAGAGAATCTGTTAAATCATGATGCCGTTATGGTGCCCGCTTTTGACGGCGGTTATGTGCTGCTTGGCTTACATGCCCGGGCGAAAGTTCTTTTAAACGGGATCAACTGGGGAACCGACGAAGTGTGCAGACAAACTCAGGACATAGCCCGCCAGGCCGGCCTGAAGTTAGCGGACACCGCGCCGATTTCCGATGTGGATACCGCCGAAGATGTTGCCGATCTTATTCGCCGGCTGTTATGCTCATCGGATGAAAATAATAAAGCGCTGGCGGCGGCGCTGCTGAAAATCACCCATAGATAAAGGACGTACCATGACACAACTACTTGCCGGCCAAATGGGCCATTGCCGCAATTGCTGAATCGTTACGTCGCGAAGTCGTTTGAACACTAGAACCTGAATCTAGGCGTCCACATGAGAATCCAAGCCAAAATCAAGGCTTTTCCGCACGTCCAAAATCCCACTTGGACGCCCACTTGGACGCGGCGCTGCGGGATAACCGGCTTGCCGACCTTATCCGGGCCTGGCCGAAACTGCCGGAGCCGATTCGCCGGGCCATTGTGGCCTTGTTGGAGGCTGGCCACTAAAAGGCGGATCAAGATTCTTGACTTTCCACGCTGTCTCTCATAATATCAACAGGCATGTCGGTAACCGTGGAGATTACGCCGGAAGCCCAAGCCCAGGTTGACCGGCTAAACGAGCCGATGTATGGGCGTGTGCTGGTTATCGTGGAACGGCTGCATTCCTGGCCTGCTGTCAGTGGCGCCAAGCCATTGCGGGGCCGGCTGGCGGGGCACTACCGTATTCGCACCGGGGATTACCGGGTGCAATTCCACGTTCAAGGCAACGTGGTGATTATTGAGAAAGTTGGCCACCGGGATGGGTTTTACGAGGATTGAATTATGTCGGCAAGCTTACAAACACTTCACCTGGCCGGTAAGGATTTTGTGATACTGGAGAGGCGGGAATACGACCGACTGGTGGAAAATTACAGTGATACGCGCCCGAAGGGGTCAGGCGTTATTGGCGACGTGCCATTGCCGGCTATGCCGGCCAAGCTGCCGAACGGTAATTACCCGGCACTTGAAAGCCTGCGTGCGGGCCTGGCGCGAAAGTTGATTACACGCCGCTGGGCGGCCCAACTGTCGCAGGCGGAACTGGCCAAACGTGCCGGCATCCGTGCTGAAACCCTCAATCGCATTGAAAAAGGGAAAATTACGCCCAGTGTAGCGACCATTGACAAGTTGGATAATGCGCTGACCAAAGCGGAGCGAGCAACCGCACGCCAGCATTAAATCGGATGTTCCAGCATAATCCGCTGCTTCGCAGTGCGATAATGCGCAGTAAAATCAACGGGTTTTGCGTCTTGCAGGCAGCTTCTTCCTGGTGGCTACAATAACGCCACGGTGCGGAAGCGCTTCAGGCAGGACGACTTGGGCCTTTTCCAGAAACCTCTGCACCGATGTCTGCGGCTGGGGGATGCAATTGCACAGCGGCTTGCCGTGGAACCGCAATTCCGTCGCGCAGAGCCAGATCGTAGACCACCCAGACGGCCCCGCATGACAAGCCCTGATGCAAGGTGGCATCTCGTAGTGATGCCAACGTTGTCAGATCGCCTTTGTGTCGCAGGGCCAGCTTAAGGGCTTGGATTTCTTCTGGGGTGCAACTGGAAACATTGGCGATGGTTCGGTGTTTGACCTTGCCGTCCTGGCGAAAGGAATCGCGTAGGAGGCGGCGAACATAAGGACCGGAATGGCTTTCGTCCACGTGCATAGTGGCCACAGTATAACACAAATAAATCAAAAATAAAGGACAATATTAAACGCAACAGCGAATTTTAATGGCTACACGCAAAAGTGAAAAACGCATGTAAGCCATTGTTGACAAATTGAGAAACGACAAAATTGTCTTGGAACATCCGTCACAAAACCGCGATGCGGCGAAGCCGCGGCCTTGGCAAATAGCGTTATTAAATCTATCATCACGACATTGGCGGATTTCCGATCGTGAAGGAATTGCTTTTGATGAACGTAAAATCCTCGACCGCGGCAGCGTTGCATCACCATCCCCGCGGCATTGCCGTGCTTGGCAGTACAGGCTCGATTGGTACCAACACTCTTAACGTTATGGCGCATCTCGCCCGGCAGGGCCAGCCATTCGAAGTTATCGGACTTGCGGCTGCGTCCAACTGGCAGAAGCTTTCTCTGCAGGCGTTGGAGTTCAATCCGAAAGTTGTGATTTTGAGCCAGCCGGCATCAGCCGGCGATTTATCTGAACTTAAAGCCGCTTTGGCCCATACTGATATTCAAGTACTGACCGGTGATGCGGCGGTAGCGGAACTAGCCCGGCGGGATGATGTGGCCGTGGTGGCGGCTTCGGTGGTAGGGGCGGCTGGTTTAGCACCGGTACTGGCGGCTGCCGAGGCCGGTAAATGGATTGCCCTGTCGAATAAAGAGGCGCTTGTGGTAGCCGGTTGTCTGGTTATGCCGCTGGCAGAGAAATACGGAGCTACAATACTACCGGTGGATTCCGAACATTCCGCCATATTTCAATCTCTTCGTTCCGGCGAATCGCGGGAGATTGACCGCATCATTCTTACGGCCAGCGGTGGTCCATTCCGCAGTTGGCCCGCTGAAGAGATGCAAACAGCCACAGTCGATGAGGCGTTAAATCATCCCAATTGGCGGATGGGACCCAAGATAACCATTGATTCCGCCACGTTGATGAATAAGGCGCTGGAAATTGTTGAAGCACATTGGCTTTTCAATCTGCCCGCGGAAAGTATTGATGTGCTGATCCATCCGCAGTCGATTATTCACAGTATGATTGAATTTGTGGATGGCAGCATCATCGCACAACTTGGAACACCCGATATGCGAACGGCCATCCAATATGCGCTTACTCACCCACAACGCCATCGGGGTTGCAGTTCCCGGCTGGATTGGACCCAAATTAAAGAGATGACCTTTGAACAGCCGGACGGCCGATTTCCGGCATTGGAAATCGGCTATGAAGTTATTCGCCGCGGCGGAACCAGCGGCGCTGTGGCCAATGCCGCCAATGAAACGGCCAACGCCCTTTTCCGTGATGGAAAAATTCAGTTCGGTAACATTATTGCAATAACATCCAACGTATTGAAGAAACATCTTGCTCACGGTTTTGTGGCCCGGCCGCAGCTTGCCGATTTATTGGCGGCGGATGCCTGGGCACGTGCGGAGGCGGCTCTATGACAACCCGACAGATTCAATTCACAGCTCACCGATTGCGACGAAATCTTAAGCGCGGCCGCGTGATGCTTTTTTCAGTCGGCCTGCCGCTTGTCCTGGCCTATTCCCTGGCCACAGCTGCCGGAAGTGTGTGGAAATCGCTTCTGGTGCTGATCGGCTTCGGATCCGTTATTTTCTTTCATGAACTGGGGCACTTTCTGGCGGCCAAGACGTTTGGCGTTCGCTGTGATGTTTTTGCCGTGGGCATTGGTCCGCGGTTATGCGGCTGGCGAAAAGGAGCGGGATTCTCATTTGGAGATGTGGAAATCGGGCCGGCAAAAGCTGATGCCCCGACCGCGTCGGTTGACACCGCTGACATGGTGAAAAAGCCGCTGCTGGGAGAAACGGATTATCGCCTGGCGTGGCTGCCCTTCGGCGGATATGTGCGCATGTTGGGGCAGGATGATATGGATCCGGCAAAGGTCAGCGAAGACCCCGCATCGTTTGGCAAAAAGCCCATCTGGCAACGCATGATTATTATCTCCGCCGGCGTAACGATGAATATCCTTTTTGCCATTGTTGTATTTGCCATCGTTTTTCGTCTGGGCTTGGAAGTGCAGCCTGCGATTATCGGTAGTGTTGCGTACAACAGCCCGGCACAAAAGGCAGGCTTGCATGTAGGCGATGAAATTATTTCCATTAACCACCGCAAACCGCGCGGCTTTCTGGAGTTTCCTGATTTACAAATGGCGGCGGCTTTGAGCAGCCGGGGGCAGACGATTCACCTGCAATACCATCCCAACGGCAGCAAGCGGATTCGTGATGTCGCACTCAAGGCGGTCATTCCTCCGGGGGGTGGCTTGCTTGCCATCGGTGTGGCTTCCGCCCCATCGTTGAATATTCCGCCCATGTCAAAGTCAAATTTTCAAAAGCTTGTCAAGCTTGATCCCAATCAGGCGGCGTTCAGGCCGGGCTGCCGCATTGTGGCATGCGACGGCGTTGCGGTACACGACTGGGGGCAGCTTTATGCGGTGATTCAGGCTTCCAATGGCCGGGTAATGCACTTTACGCTTCGTTCCAAGCACGGAAAAATATATCACAGCACAGGTAAAGCAACCTTGTTCCCGCGCAGTTGGGTTACTGCCATGCCGCCGATTCTGGGCTTGTATCCACGCATTATTTTGGACGCCGTTGAGCCGGGAAGCGCCGCAGCCAAGGCCGGCTTGCAGGCCGGGGATGTCATATTGCGAATCGGCACGCTGACCAATCCGGATATTGCTTCGTTCCGGAAAAGTATTGAAGAAAACGCGGGACAAAACATAGCCGTGGAAGTATTGCGCGGCAAAAAACAAATAACGTTCAATTGCACACCGCAACGCCAATCCGGCAAAGGATTTCTTGGCGTGGCAATGGGATTGGATTTTGCTTCGCCGGTAATCGGCAGTGCGTCGCATACGATGGCTGCTCGGGGAATCAGGCCGGGATCTACCCTGTCTGCCATTGGACCGGTGGGAACGCCGATATCCAAACTGCAAAGGGTCAATAACTGGTATGATCTGTTTGGCTTGGCCAAAAAATTCAACGGGCACACGGTTCAGATATCATTTGCCGGGAAATCCAATCCCGTGACCTTGCCGTTGCGCGGGGCGCTGATGAACTTTCTGCGGCAGTATCATTATCGCATCGGTTTAGCCCTGCTGCCGGCCCTGAGGGTGCAAAAAAGTCACACCGTGTATGGCGCGGTGGCCATGGGTTTGAATCACACTTGGAATTGGATTTTGCGCACGTATTCCACGTTGCGCGGGTTGGGTTCCGGTACGGTTCCGGCGCATGAATTGCACGGCGTGGTCGGCATTGTGCCGATCCTTTATGAATCCGAAAGCATGGGCAATACGATGCTGCTTTATTTTCTGGGATTAATTTCCGTCAATTTGGCGGTTATCAATTTCCTGCCCCTGCCGGTATTGGATGGTGGATTATTTGTGATGCTGCTGCTTGAGAAAATTCGGGGGCGACCTCTGTCGGTTAAGGTGCAAACGGCCATTCAACTTGTGGGCATCACATTGATTGCGGGTATATTTTTATATGTGACAATCTTCAATGACCTGCCGAGCTTTTTCGGTCATTGATCTTGCCGTATTTCCGCACGCCTCGGCCAAAGTCTCCGCAATTGGAATTTGCACCAGGCAATGGCCATGAGAATTCGGAATATGATAACCAGTTTCCCATGAACACAAAGGCGATTATGCTATCGGCATGAAGCAACGAAACGTTATAACACTGGGTCTTTTAGTCGCAGCAATGGCTTTGGCCGGGTGCAAATCATTTGGACCCATGCGCATTAAACCCATTGGCTCAAGCAGCGGCGCCACCTTACGCCCGGACTTTACCAGCGGATATTTCCGCTTCAGCCGTGATCAGGCATACCATTTTATTCTTTTTGCCACGACCAAAACCCCTCATGGCGGCACGGTGCGGCAGGTTATGATTCTCCGGGTCTTTTGGACCCCGGTGCCGGGTGTTACACCCATTGTCCATACTGCCATCAATACCACGATACGCTATTTGATCTTTACACCTCACGGCTGCGGTATGTATCAAGGCGCCGGCTTTGTCCGATTGCATAACAGTCCGCACGCCCGGGAAATGCACGCCTCTCTGGTACAGGGTGATTTACGCTTGACCGGCGCCAGTGGAAATTTTATCGACGCGATAGGGCCTTCACGAATAATCGGCGATTTTACCGCCATTCGCTCGGCGGAAAGAACACTGACGCTGACGCTGCGCGCCAAGCGCCGATTTTTCACCGCCACACTGGCAAACGGTCGGTAAGGAACAGTTGCAGGAGAATTCAAATGCTGATCGGTGTACCAAAAGAAATTAAAAGTGATGAATATCGTGTGGCCATGATACCTGCTGAAGTGGAATTCCTGACGCACCAGGGCCATCGGGTGGTCGTGCAGGCGCAGGCCGGCATGGGCAGCGGGATTGAAGATTCGCAGTATCGTGAGGCCGGCGGTGAAATTGTTCCGGCGGCGGAAAATGTGTGGCGGCAGGCGGAATTAATTGTGAAGGTCAAAGAGCCGCAGCCCGCTGAATATCCCTTGATGCGCTCGGGTCAAATGGTGTTGACCTATTTTCATTTTGCCGCGGCACCGCAATTAGCGATGGAGTGTATGTCACACGGCATAACCGCCATCGCCTACGAAACCATTCGTGATAAGCGGGGACTGTTGCCGTGCCTGACGCCCATGAGTGAAATAGCGGGAAAAATGTCGATTCAGGAAGGCGCTAAATACCTGGAGAAGCCCATGATGGGGCGTGGAATTCTTTTAGGCGGCGTACCGGGCGTGGCCCCGGCCAATGTGGTGATTCTGGGCGCGGGAATCGTCGGGCAGAATGCCGCCAAAGTGGCTGCCGGCCTCGGTGCACGGGTAACGCTGATGGATATTAATCTTGAACGCCTGCGATACTTAAGTGATGTTTCGCCCGCGAATGTGACAACGGTTTATTCCGACGCCCATACCGTGCGTGAAGCGTTAATGCATGCCGATCTGGTGGTGGGGGCGGTCCTAATTCCCGGTGACCGCGCGCCGTGCCTGGTTTCACGCGATGATCTCAAGCGTATGAAAACTGGAAGTGTGCTGGTGGACGTGGCGATTGATCAGGGCGGCTGCGCGGAAACCAGCCGGCCCACCACACACCATGAACCGACTTATATCATTGATGGCTTGGTGCATTATTGCGTAACCAATATGCCCGGAGCGGTGGGGCGCACCAGCACGTTCGCTTTGTGCAACGCGACGTTTCCTTATGTGGCCGCCATTGCGCAAAACGGTTGGGAAAAAGCCGCCAGGAATGATCCGGGTCTGATGGAAGGGCTGAATATCCACGCCGCTAAGGTTACCAACGCAGCTGTGGAAAAAGCGTTGGGATCGCTGCATAAACGTTAATGCCCGGCACCGGTGCGCCGGAATGCTTTCCAGACCGCTTCCTCAAAATCCAGGTTACCGTCCCTCACTTAGCCGCCGGCTTTGCCGGTGGTGCCGCGTGAGAGCGCAGAGTAAATCGGGAAATTATTTCGGTACTGTTCTTTAACATAGCAGATGGACCAGACAGCATCTTCCGCCAGTGA
Organism: Planctomycetota bacterium; assembly: GCA_021828925.1. The sequence continues at coordinate 5,707 of JAJZCT010000018.1, read as the reverse complement.
ATCAGCGGCAGCCTGCGTGTCAGCCCGGCGGCATAATGCACAATAGCGGGTGTTACTTTCAGCGTAACGGATTGTACATATACCACCGATGAAAGTTGCTCCCCAAGCTTGCCTTCGACGCGTTTATACAGAATCAGGTTGAACGTATGCCCGCCGGCGCGGACAAATAATGGTGCGTCAAGCGTGCCGGTGATGGTCTTGCCATGGAGCGTGGTAAAGCGATAGGCGAAGCTGATGCGCGGCCGGGTTTTGCCGGAATAATTTTTAATATCACTGCCCTCCTGCTGATAACGCCAATCCCGGATTTCCCTGGCCTTGAGCACGTGAACCTGAATGGCTTTAATTAGACGTATGTCAATATCACGATATTGTTTGATATCCGCGAGCCAGACGCGGAAAGGTGTTTTCAACGTTGTCCATACCTGCCCGGAAAGCATCTTGCCATTGCTTAATGTGACCACGCCCGTTCGCACCGCCCGAGACGTATTGCTGTTGGATGTGCCAAAGGGGTGCATATTCTCGTTGGGTTTGAATTGTCCGCTGCCCGGAGCTTTGACCTTCCGGGCGTGGGAAAGAATGCTGTTAAGGCTTTGCCCGAAAACCAGCGGTGCTGATAAAAGAAACAGTGTCGCCGCGCAAGTGAAGACGAATCCTGGAATACGGCGTGGCATTCGCGGCGGCGCGGAGTGTTCCACCGATCGTTGCCGCCCGTCGCTCCGCCGCCACGTATCGGAAATGGTGCGGGCAATGATGGATAGCCGCAACAACGCTGTGCCGTTAAGATACCGTTGGTGTTTCATAGGAAGTATTATGCCCGCTCCTGCCGGCCTTGTTCAACAGCTCGACCAATATCTGCACCGTCGGAGGTTGCTTGTGCCGCGGATGCGTCTGCTTGTGGGCTGCTCCGGCGGGGCGGACAGTGTGGCGCTATTGAGGCTTTTACACGCGATTAATCAATCCGATTATTGGCACTGGAAATTGATCGTCGGGCACGTGAACCATCAACTTCGGGGCATTGAATCCCTGCGCGATGAATCCTTTGTCCGAAACCTGGCCAAGTCGCTGGGCCTGCCGTTTCGCGCGAAAAAACTTGATCTCGTTCGCCCGGCGGCCAGGCGCATCGTCAGTGAAAACACGGCGCGCGATGGACGGTATAAAGCGTTGTTGGCCATCGCCGCCGCTGGTCGATGTGATGCTTTGCTGCTGGCTCATCATGCCGATGATCAGGCCGAGACGATTCTTATGCGGTTACTGCGTGGGGCGGGTGTGACGGGGCTGGCGGGTATGAATGAAAAAGAACGGCGAGGAGACATCGAGTTGGTGCGTCCGTTGTTGCCGTGGCCTGGCCTTGAATTAAAGAAATGGCTTATAGAGATCAATCAGCCGTGGCGGGAGGATTTGAGTAATCAGGATACGCACTATTTGCGCAACCGAATCCGGCATGAGTTATTGCCGGTGCTGGAAACATATCAGCCGCGAATTCGTGAGTTATTGCAGCGCAACGCCCGCCACGACAGGGCGGCGGCGGATTTTCTTAAGCTTCACGCCCGGGAATTGCTGCGGGCAGGGCGTTATCGCAGGGGGCGTTATTCGGTAAGCGTCTCAGCCGATGCCATTGCCCAAGCCCATCCGGCTCCGGCCGCACTGGCGCTGCGTCTAGCAATTGTGGATGCCGGCGGGGATGAAGACGGCATCAACACCACAACGTTACTGGAGGTGTTGGATAAACTTCAGTCCGGATCTCCGCGGGGCGAGATTCAGTTTGCCGCGGCGATAAGGCTGAAGGTGATCAGTGGTCGAATGAACATATTTCGCGCCGGCGGCAGCGGTGAGAAAATACGGAGGCCGATCACATGCTGACGCGCTATGTTCGGATTTGGAACCACGTTGATTCCTGGGCAGCTGATCCCGTGCATTTCCGCCGTGCGGTGGTCGGGATATTTATTTTCGCGTTGGCGGTGCGTGTTGTCGCCGCCATTATGCATCCGTATTATCTTCCGGATTCGGCGGATTATTCCGCCCTGGCCAAAGCCATCGCCACCGGCCACCGCTATGAAGTTCATGGGCAATTTGCCAGACGGATGCCGGGGTATCCGGTATTCATGGCGGGTTTTTATGCATTATTTGGATTCCATCACTTGCCGATCCTGCTGGCGCAGGCGGTTTTCAGCGCGTTAACCACGAGTTTTTCCGCGCTGCTTGGCCGATATGTTTCCCCGGCGACTGGTTTGCTTTCCGGTGCTTTGGCGGCGGTGGATCCGTTGGGAATTGGATTCTCCGCTTCATTGCTGACCGAGCCGCTGTTTACCTTCGTGTTTGTAGTAAGTCTCTATGTATTTTTTAAGATTCTACAACGCCCGAATCGGTGGTGGCTTTGGATCAGTTTTGCGGTTTTATGGGCCATCGGCGTATATATCCGTGCCGAGGTTTCCCTGTGCCTGTTTCCGCTGCTGCTGTGGGGTGTTTTGGTTGCCCGGCAACGCTCAAATCGGAAAAACTGTGCTGTGGGCGGTATTCTCACGGTGCTGCTGGTGGGTGTTTGTCTTTTGCCCTGGTGGATGCGCAATGATCGACTGTTCCATCAGGATTTTTTCCGATTCACCACCATGCAGGGGATCAGCCTCTATGAATCGGTTTATTCCGGCGCTACCGGCGGGCCGCGACAATCGGATCTGGTCATACCGCCTTCGATTCAGCGGCTCAATGAAAGTCAGCGCGACCTGGCGTGGACCCACCGGGCCTTTAAGGATATTGTCAGGCATCCCGCACGTGTATTGCGATTAGCGTTTGTTAAGATTGCCCGCACCTGGTCTCCGTGGTTGCACGCTCGGGGATATGCCAACGTGTGGCTCAATATAGTGCTGACGCTCTGGTATAGTCCGCTGTTTATTCTTGCGCTAATCGGTTTATACCGATACGCCGCCTGGTCGCCTTTATTTGGAGTCCTGCTGGTTCCAATCGTATACTTTACATTAATGCACGCGGTGTTCCTCGGGTCGGTTCGGTACCGAGTTCCGGTTATGCCGCTGGTAGTGGTTTTTGCGGCCATCGGTATGGCCCCTGCGATACGGCGGAAGCAAGATTCCGCAAGCGTCGCATGAATGATGGATGTGGTGTTTTTTCATGGCTGAATTTCCCCGTGCCAGTCCCGCCAAATGGTGGAAAACCGCCTCCATTGGTCGCGTGCATCGGTCGCCGCATGCCATGTTTGTCGGACGGGTGCGTCGTTTAATTTCCATATCCATATTATTGCTGCTTACGTTGATCATCGGCGCGGTGTGGTATCTGACCAACCCCAAACGTTTAAGCGCCATGTCGGGGCTGCTGCTCTCGCACGTCCTTGGCGCGCGCGTAACGGTGCGGAACGCCCAACTTTCCTGGAACGGAACATTACGACTGGGCGGTGTGCGGTTGCGGACCAATCCGGGAAAAATGCCATCGACCACCTTATTTTCCGCGGATCAGGTGGAGGTTCGCTTTAACTGGCTGGGACTGGTCAGCGGACGATTGCACGCTTCGCAGATTACCGCCGTTCGCCCCATGCTGAATCTGGTCGATGATGTCGCCGCCCGGCAATGGAATTATGAAGGATTTGTGCAATCCGCCGGCACGGTACCCGCGGCGAATCGGACAACTCCTACTCCGGAATATCAAAACAATCGCCCGACGCGGTTACCCGCCATCAATTTGCGCAATGCGGTTGTGCGGTGGGGAGAAATTCGGCACGGCGCCTATCGTATCGTGGGCCAGAGTTTTATCAACGCCGAAATGGGGCCGAGTCCCGAATCTCATTCCACGTATCAATTGGATATGGAGCAACAGGGCTTTGACGGACATCCGGGTATCGTTCTAACCGGGCGTTACAACATCAGTACGCGCGAATTTTCCGCCCGGATCAATCAGATTCAATTTACACCGGACTTTCGCCGAACGTTGCCGGCGCCGGTGCAACAACTTTGGCGTAAGCTGCATTTGCGCGGGGGCTTGCGGAATATTGTTTTTCGGGTCAGTCCCGACAGCGGCCTGCATGTTCATGCGATGCTTGACGGCGTATCACTTGCGACCGTTGCGCCGAGCCGCCGATTAGGTCCGCAAATTATTCCATTAAATAATCTCAAGGGGGCGGTGGCGATCAGCGGCGCCGCTTTGACCATTGACCATTTAAGCGGCGTGGTAATGGGTTGGAACTTCGAGGTGCCCAGCGCCCACTTCGACGGCTATGAATCCGGTGCTCCATTTCATTTGACCGTAAAACTATCTGATGTCAATATTCCTTTACCCTATCCGAAGATTTTTTCAACGCATGATTTTTCGCTGGCCCGGACCATTTTTCACCAGTTGCGTCCCAGTGGGTTGTTGAACGTCACCGTGCATGTTGACCGCGGTCAATTACACGCGGCACCGGTGGTACGCGGGGAAATTCACTGCAAAAATGTCCAGGCGAGATATGTCAACTTTCCGTACCCAATGGAACAGGTCCATGGGTTGATCCGTTTTACAACCCATCACATCAACTTTGTAAACGTTCAGGCCGCCGCTGAAGGATTCCCCGTGTCGTTGAACGGTAGTGTGGCGATCAATGAAAAAGATGGTCCGATTCATCTGGTTATCAGTTCGCCGCACGCGTATTTTGATCGCAGGCTTGCGGCGTGCCTGCCGGTGGATATTCGGCCTATCTGGAACCGGTTTAATCCGGTGGGCGTGGGCGGGTTTGTCTGCGATGTAACACATGCCGCGGGTACGCGCGGTGGTCCGCGGATTGTTCTGCATATTTTTCCGCAGGATGTTTCCGGCGCCTACCGTGATCTGCCTTATCCGCTGAAGCATGTCCACGGCTCGCTGATATTTACCGATCATGAAACAAAGATCATCAAGCTTGAAGCCCCGGTTGGTAAGACGGGTCATATTATATTTACCGGTAAAGTGACATACTCGCCCAACAACCTTGCCAAGCTCCAGCCCATGGTGCACCTGCAGGCCGTCAACGTGCCGATTAATTCCACGTTAAACGGAAGCCTTCCGGAATCATGGGCCAAATGGATTAAATTACTGCATGTCCAAGCCGGTGATGCGGATCTCGATGCCATGATTACCCGCGGGCCGGGAGGAAATCCATCCGTGCAGGGGGCTGTGACTATTGCCCATGGTGTAATGACTCCCACGCAACTGCCATGGCCGGTGCAAGACGTCACGGCTTTGGCGCATATCAGTTCCGGCGGGTTAATCATCAACAGCGTCACCGGGCGAACCGGCCCAGATGGCAAAGGTTCGCTAGCCGTAACCGGAGCCATCGCGGAACCGCCTGCCGGGCCGGTGCACGTGAGCATAAACGGAAGCTGGAAAAACGTTCAGATTGCCGCCCCCGCGCCTGCCAGCGTGCCCAAGGCCATGGCGGATTTTTGGAATAAGTGGAAAGTTCGCGGCTCCAGTAACGGAACGTTTACATATTCGGTTGATGCGCACCAGAACCAACTTACCGGTGTTACCGCCATGCAGGGTCAGAAATATCGCGTGCAGGTGCAACCGGATGGGATGACCGTGAATCCGGCATTTCTGCCGGCGCCGCTTTCCCGGATCACCGGCGACCTGGACCTGACCGCTGGGGTCATCCGCATGAAAAATATTCAGGCCAGCTCCGGGGCGCAGCACCTGAAGTTTTCCGGCGTTTATCATTCCGCGTCCGACTCTTGAACTGCCCACGTTAAAG
>JAJZCT010000346.1 GCA_021828925.1 Planctomycetota bacterium | reverse complement strand
GGCGTGCTTTTTGGCCCCCCCTCTGCGGCGCGGCTCCTCGGAGTACCATCCGTGTCAGGTACGCCATCGTCGCCGCTTCTTGATGGTGGCCAAAAATCACGCCGTCGCAACCCGGCGAGTACTCGGACAGGCTCCTAGGATTCGCTTACGCCATTACTCGGATAGGCTCTTGGCTTCGCCCGTTAAAATCGTCGCATGAAGGTTGACTTCCCTGTGTGCGTAAACGCGGCCCGACCAGACACTGCCGCCGCGAATATAATAATCCCACATGCTCGCCGCGATCACGCCAAGGCAGAACAGCATTCCCAGGGGCATAAACAGCGGCGACCCGGGCTTTTGGCACGTCGTACGACGGAGTCGTTCAAAATGCGCGAAAAACAGGATATTAACAAGTAATGCCAATACCACCGCTACCGCCCACACCGCTGCCGGTTGAAACGCCAACGCTAGGATGGCGAAAATTAAATACACGGGTACCAACACTCCCCCCAGTACTATCGCCAGCGCAGTCAGGAAGGCAATAATCGGATTGCAGCGCAAACCCGCATAAGCATTTTTTTTCAGTCCGCAGAAGGTATCCATTAGCCCTTCATACATGCGGCCGCTTAACAGTTCGCGCGTGCAGACCGTAAAGACCGTTAGTCCTTTGGCCCGTGCCTGCGTTCCCAAGGCCAGATCTTCCACCAATTGCTCATGGATGGCCGCGTGGCCGCCCATCAAGTTATAGGCCCGTGTGCGAAACAGCATATAGGCACCGGCCGTCAGCGGCGTGGGATTCCTCTGATCATTGGACTTATATAGCGGTGCCATGGTCAATAGTGCATGTTGCGCCATGAGCATCACCGATTGCTCCAGCAGGCCGCCGGTTTCCATTCGCGGCAGCAAACTAAGCATGTCAATATTACGATGCCGCTGAAGCTGGACCATTTTCCGAAGTGATTTTGGATGGTGTCGGATATCGGAATCGGTAAACAGCACCAGTTCGCCATCAATCTGGCCTACCGCCTGTTGAATTGCCCAGACCTTACCGCCCCAGCCTTTCGGAGGGGCTTGGTGATGCTCAAGCACCCGCAAATGGGGATAACGGGCCGAAAGTTCCCGGCAAATTTCTGCCGTGTCATCGGTGGATTGATCATCCACAAATATCACCTGATAATTCGGGTAATCCAGTTCGCATAAAGACCCCAACGTGTCGCGCAAAACATGCCCCTCATTCCGGCCGGGCGCGATAATCGTCACTTTTGGCCACACGGTGGATTCGGCCGGATGCTCTGCCCGCACATTATCGGGCGCTAGAAGCGGATCAAATGCCCCCGGCGATGTATCGGCATCGCAAATAAACCAGTTCAACGTACGCATCGCCTTAGAATAGCGCACGCGCAGGAAGATTCCCACCAGCGCCACCAGCCATACGCACAGTATCCATGCTCCTATCATCTGCATGTCTTTCCTCACGGGCGAGTCCCAATAACTTCCCCAAGCTTCGGCTTACCTCCCCACATAGCCGCTGGCTTTGCCGGCGGTGCCGCTTGAGATCGCAGTGCAAATCGTGAAGTTATTTTGATGCAGCCCCTTAGAGCCGCTCTACGGCATCCAACTCCGCCTCACTGGCCCGCCCCTGAATAAATCTCTGCACTTCCGGATCAGGGCATGCGCGAATTTCATCCGCCGTACCGCGATAAACAATTTTGCCATGCAGCAGCATGACAATATGATCAGCTACTTTAAACGCACTGGCCATATCATGGGTCACCACAATCCCGGTAACTTTAAACTGTTTTTGCAACTTTAGAATTAATTCATTGATGACGTCTGCGCGAATGGGGTCCAATCCAGTGGTGGGTTCATCATAAAGCAGTACCTCCGGATTCATGGCCATCGCCCGGGCCAATGCCACACGTTTGCGCTGGCCGCCGGAAAGATCAGCGGGCATCTTTCTTTCACTGGCGGCCAAGCCGACAATCGAGAGCTTTTCATGAACTGTTTCAATAATCTTCGTTTCACCGATGCCCCCTTCCTGGCGCAGTGGAAACGCAATATTTTCTCCCACATCCATGGAATCAAACAGGGCGCTTTGCTGGAATAAAAATCCAAAGCGCTTACGAATAGGCTCAAATTCTTTTTCGGGGAGATTGTCAATTCTCCGGCCATGAAAATACACGTGCCCCGAATCCGGTCTAAGCAATCCGACAATATGTTTTAGCAGCACAGATTTACCGGTGCCGGACGGCCCGATGACCACGGTCGTCTGATCGGCCGGGATGTCGAGATCCACGCCGTTAAGTACCACCAGGGATCCGAATCGTTTATGAACATTTTCAAAACGAATCACCGGTATATCCGAGGAATTCGGGGGTGTTATGGGCATAAGCAATAAACTCACAAGATACTGGGTTGGTTGGGCCACAGCATGACATAAATATTATTAAGCATGACCGCAAGAATGAAATTGGCCAGCAGAATCACGCAGAATCCGGCCACAAAACTTTCGGTGCACGCCCGGCCCACGCCTTGGGCTCCGTTGCCGCAGCGGAATCCCTTGTAGCAGGCAATTGTTGATATAACCAAACCGAAGAAAAAAGCCTTTATAAGTCCGACATAAACGGTGAACATATCCATGCCGGTCTGGGCATAATGCCAGAAGGGGTAATTTCGCACGCCTTCCACTCCCACTGCAATCAGCCAGCCGCCCAAAATACCGATCGAATCACTAAACACGGTCAGTACCGGAGTCATAATAATGCACGCCAGCACGCGCGGCACCACCAAGGTACGCACCGGATCCGCCGCCATAACCCGCAACGCGTCAATTTGCTCTGTCACGCGCATCGTTCCCAGTTCCGCAGTCATGGATCCGCCGAGCCGTCCCGCCAGCATCACCGCCGTAAGCACCGGGCCGATTTGTTTGACCACGCTGATAACAATTACCGAGCCGACACGGTTGCCCGCACCAATAGCTTTGAATTGCGGATAGGCCTCCACCGCCAGTACCGCTCCAATAAACCCGCCGCCCAGCATGACCACAGGAATCGACAGCGTTCCCATTTCATACATCTGTATAAACAGCTCGCGAATGGTGCGGCGATTCAAGCCCGCAAATGTCCCGTAAACAATGGAAAAAACAAACCACCCGTAGTCGCCCATTGTCTGAACGGCGTGGATAGCCCAGGCTCCGATTGCCGCCACAAATCCGATGACCGGGGTGGTTGCCCGCGCGGTCATGCTTAATAATATTT
>JAJZCT010000017.1 GCA_021828925.1 Planctomycetota bacterium | reverse complement strand
ACGGGGGTTGCGAATTCGGCATACGACCCCTTGAAATTTTCCGCGAAAAAGCCAGCGTGGCAGATTTTCTTCCTCCATCCAGGGTTCATATTCAACAGTCCAGTTGGGGTGGGTATGCGCAAATCGTGATATTCCGCGCAGCAGACCGCTTCCATAGCTTCCGATTGCATCGATGACCAAGGCTATATTTATCATGCGTTACGCTCTGCAAGGTTCCAGTCTGTTGGTTGCATCACCACAGACCTTTTGATTCTACTGATTAGCGGCATCCAAAATATCATTTCCCATGTCCACGCCCCGGCCCGACCGGAGGATCCGCACCTGGAATGTTGAACCATCCATGAACGAGCCGTTGGATTCCCGCTGCCGCAGGACCACGGCACATCGCTTTCGATACAGCCTGACTGATATGTGATAGCATAGAACAAGGAGGTTGATTTAACAAATATCCGATTGCGTATAAATATCTCACCTCACGATCAGGTACTGTCGGGGCCGCGGAACAGCTTTGGTTCGCGACGGTTGCGCCAGTATGATTCGATTTCCTCAAGAGTTCGGCCCTTGGTCTCGGGCAGAACGAGAATTGTAAAGAGGAAGGTTATCAGCGAACAGAGGGCATAGATCAAGTACGTCGCCGATATACCGATATCTGATTTAAGCATCGGAAAAGTCTGTGCCACCACAAATGTGGCCAGCCACAGCGCCACCACACACACGGACGCCGCCCGGCCTCGAATGCGCGCGGGGAAGATTTCCGAGATGATAATCCAGACCAGCGGCCCCATTGCCATGGTAAAGGCAACGCAGAATATCAAAATGCAGCCCAGAAGAATCCACACCTGGGCGTGGCTGAAGTGAATGGTGCTGACATGCGTTATTCGTCCCTGAAAGACTTTGGTTGTCACCACCCGATCAGCCACGGCAAATATTGTCGCCACCGATACCAGCGCCACAACCTGGGTCGCTGTCCCGATTGCCAGCAGCATTTTTCTCCCCGCCTTATCGACCAGTGAAAAGGCGATAAAAATCGCCGGCAGTTTGGCGGTTCCCATTATCGCGGTGTAGCCGAAGGCGTGGCCGGCCGTGACGCCCGCGGCCTCAAATATCCGGGGGGCATAGTAGATAATGGAATTGATGCCGCTGAACTGCTGGAATACAGCCAGAAATAATCCGATGATTAACGGCAGCCGGTAACGGGGAGTAAAAAGCTCGGAAAATCTGCCTTCCTCCCGCGCCGCGGTCTCTTTGACGATTTTAATCTCCCGATCCGCACCCGCGGAGCCGATGAAGCGTTTTAAAATATTCCGTCCATCCTCTTCGCGATCATTAATGATCAGCCATCGCGGGCTTTCCGGAACCGAGGATATCATCAGCAGAAAAATAATGGCCGGCAATGTTTCCGACCCCAGCATCCATCGCCAGCCCATGGTCTGGTTCCAGTTCATACCGCCTGCCGCAGCCTTGTGGAGATGACTCCCGGCACTGACGATCAGGAAATTGACCCAATAGACTCCGGCAATTCCAATGACAATGCCGAGTTGAAACAGTGAACCCAGTCGGCCACGATGCCGTTCGGGCGCTATTTCCGCAATATAGACCGGAGCGATCATCGAAGAAGCCCCGATAGCCAGACCGCCTGTCATCCGGGCCAGAATCAGCTCCGTGAAGGACTGCGGTATCGCCGAGAGCACCCCCGATGCCGCAAAGAGCACCGCACAGACGATGAGCATTTTTTTGCGGCCAAATCGATCGGCCAGCGTCCCGGACAGCATTGCCCCGGGCACACATCCGAGTTCCAGGCTGGCAATCGCAAAACCCAGCTGCGCATCGCTTAAATGGAAATAGGACTGCAGATATCCCTGAATACCGGAAGCCACGCCGGTATCATAGCCGAACAGCAGGCCCGCCAGCGCCGCCGCGCAGACCGCAAAAACAATTGCGCCGATTCCCGGAATGCCGCTTTCCGATGATAACGCAACGGACTGGTCTGGCATAATGGACATACAACATCATCTCTTCCGCGATAAGCTCGCGGCAAATATTCAACCACAGTCCCGATTACGACACAGAACAGGCCGTTGTGCGCAATGTCTCCGGACCACCCAGGGCGGAGGATTGATAAGCTTGCAATTCGACCTCACCGCGCAGGTGAATATCCGCGGAGGAACTGCCGATCATTAACTTCAATGTTCCGGGCTGCAGAACAAACTTCCGGCTGCCTTCATGCCAATACCACAACGCTTGCGTATTATACGGCAAATCGAAGGTAATTTCGCGCGATTCGCCGGGCTTGAGTTCCACACGTTTGAAGCCCACCAATTCTTTGATGGGGCGCTTCACCGGCGACTTGGGTACCGCTACATACAATTGCGCCACTTCAGCCCCGGCCAGTGAACCGGTATTGGTGACTTTACAGGATACCTTGACGCTGTGGCCGGATGACAGTTCAGTTGATCCGAGGCGCAGATTACTGAACGCAAAGGTGGTGTAACTTAAGCCGTGGCCGAACGGATACAAAGCTTCCCCTTCGAAATACATGTACGTGCGTCCCTTGCGGATGTCATAATTATGAAACGCAGGTAACTGATCCACGGATTTATACCACGTACAGCAGGTTTTTCCGCCGGGGTTATAGTTCCCAAACAGCACATCCGCAATTGCCGTTCCCTGCGCCTGCCCGGCAAACACCGCTGCCACAATCGCGGGGAGGTTGTCCTGTTCCCAATTCACCGCGACCGTATTATTGGTGTTAAGCACCAGTACGGTTTTGGGGTTGGCCTGATAACAGGCTTTGATGAGCTCATGCTGCACGCCGGGAAGTTGGATGTCTTTGCGATCATGCCCCTCACGGTCCACGCTCTGATCGACACCGCAAACCATAATGACCACATCCGCCCGCCGTGCCGCCTCTACGGCTTCGGCAAACAATTGCTCATCCTTCGGCCCCATCACACTGCATCCAGGGTAATATGCTATTGTGGGATGGCCCGGACGGGGTTGCCGAACCGTTAGCGCGTGCAGCGGTTGCAGTTGGAACCACTGCACATTGCACAAACCTCTGCCGGGGCCTGCACTTTTACCGCTGAATTTCAGAAAAACATTGTGCTTTCCGACTATTCCGCTGATCGGAGCCGATACCGTGCTCCATCTCTGCCAACTGCCGGTGTTCGGCACATGCAGCACGGCAATTTGCGGACCATCGAGGCTGTCAATGCAAACGCTTACAATCGCTCTGGCTCCAATACCGGCCATACGGATGGCGATACGATTCTTGCCGGTGAAATCCTGCGGATGATATTCCACCCAGGAACCGTCATGAATCCCCCAGATATTCCTTCCGCCTTCGCTGGATGGCTGGGTTTTAATGCCGACCTCAACGCTTTTAAGCTCATCCGGCCTGACCTGTCCATGGTGTTCATCCACGGTAATTCCCAATGCCGCCGCAATACCCATATACGGTGACATGCGCACCGCCGGACGACCGCTGTAACCACCGAGATGGAATCCAGCGGTCGGGCCGATTACCGCGACATTTGACAGTTTGGATTTGTCCAGTGGCAAAAACTGATGCTGATTTTTCAACAGAACTATGGACTGCCGCGCGGCGTCCAGCGCCAGCGCGCGGTGGGCCGGAGAATCCACGACGTCAAAATCGATACGATTGAACGGAACACTTTCCGGCGGATCCATTTCACCCAGGAGAATACGGACCGTCAGCAGGCGCGTAATCGCCAAGTCCAGATCCGCAACGCTCAGGAGGTTCAGAGCCACCGCTTTGGGCAAGCTGCCGGTCAAGTCGTGTTGGCGGCCCGTGTAGCGGATCAGGTCGCAACCGGCCTGAATTCCCAATGCCGCAGCCTGATGGCGGGTTGGAACATAATGGTGCGGATTATAAATATCATAGACCGCCGGGTTATCCGAGGTAACATATCCGCGAAAGCCCCACCGCTTCCGCAATAGATCAGTCAGCAGGAAGCGGTCGCCGCAACACGGGACGCCATTGATGGCGTTATAAGCCCCCATGAACGTAAAAACATCACCTTCCAATACACATGCCTGATAAGCGCGGGTGTAATATTCCCAGAAACTCCGTGGATCCACGGTGGCTGAAACATACTGCCGATCATCATCGGTGTTGTTGCAGATAAAATGCTTGGCGCAGGCTGTCGCCTTGAGATAATTCGGGTCATCGCCCTGCATGCCGCGCACAACCTCCACTGCCCATGTTCCGGCCAGACAGGGGTCTTCTCCCGGAGCTTCTTCGCAGCGCCCCCAACGGGGATCACGGTGCAGATTCAGCGTTTGCGGGGAGTAAAAACAAAGCCCCCACTTTTCCTTTTTATGGTAGGCCCGAGCCTCATCGGATACCGCCGTATAGACACGTCGCGCCAAATCGGGATTCCAGGAACAGGCCATCGCCAGCGGCTGCGGAAACGATGTGGCCACAAATGGATCAACCAGCCCATGCAGCCCTTCATCGGAGGCATAGTTATATGGCGGCAAGCCAATGCGCGCAATGGCCGGAACGCCGTTGTGACCGTTGCATGGCCCCTGGCTGCCGGGGTTATTGACCTGCAGGAACTTCTCCGCCAATGTCATGCGCGCCACATACGCCGCCGCACGTTTCCAGGCCCGACTGTATGCCACATCAGAAATGCCGACGCGCCCCGGCACCGCCCCCGGTGGAGATGCTTCCGTTTTGCCAATCGACGGACCATCACCCAACCCAACCGCCACTCCCGCAGCTAAAACACCTCCGACAAACGCCCGTCTTCCGCAAACCAGATTGTCATCACCCATTCCAATTTTCCTCATCAGCACATTGTATCGAAAAGCACATTATGAAAGCGGCCGTTGGATGCCATCAGTTCGCAATCATTGTCTTCGCAGTTACCACGCGAAGTAAAAACCCGATCCGTATGATATTTTTTCCATTGTACGTATTTTAACCTGCGACATTGGTTGCCATACCACCGCTCCTTCGTTGTATAATTCATGCACGCCATCCGGCAGGTAATTGTTGTTGGGCCGGTCCACGTGGTTGCTGGCCGGCGCATAGGCCGAACCTTGACCACCCGTTCCCTGTCCCCATGTTGCCATGGCCCCCATGTATGTTCCGGGATCGGTTGGCGAAACGCCGCGCGTGCCCATCAGCGCCACATCGGAAGCCAGAATGGCACCCGGATTGGATTGCGGATTTTCCGCCGGCATGTGGCTTGTATGGGTATTGTAGAAGGTCCAGGTTCTGTAATTTGGCAGTCTCGGATGCTTACCGCCCGCAAGTTCGCGTACCCGCATATCGTAGGCCTGGCTGTATCCTAATGGAAAGTTTGAATTTGGCGGCGCATTACCAATTCCGCGGTCTACCCAATAGCAATAACCGCAATAGAAATCCCACCGATTCAGCAAGCCGGAACTCGGATCATAAAAATTCGGCCTAATCTGGTTCGGCTGGCTGATCACACCGGGCTGCGTGGAAAACAAGATTGAAATACCCTTCGCATCAGGAGTAAGAATGCCTGGGCGGATATTCACCATTTTGTTGTTCACCACACCAAAGCTTTCGTTGTAAAGCAGCGCAAAACCCCATTGTGCAACAAAGTTGGTGCCTAACGCCGTGCGGAACCCGCCGAAGGGAAGCATATCATCATTGGTCACCGGGAAGGCACCGAACTCATTGGAATATTCCTGCAGCGCCATGCCGATTTGCCGCAGATTTGATGCGCAAACCATCTGTTCCGCGGCGTACTTCGCCTTGGCCAGAGCCGGCAGCAGCAATGATATTAATAAAGCGATGATGGAAATGACCACCAGCAATTCAATGAGTGTAAACGCAGACACACATCGCCACCTGTTGCTACTGGCCGTATTCGGATCCCACCGTTGTCCGCTGTGCAGCCGATTCAATGCCTGGCAGATCATAGAAATCTCCTTTCGGGCTTGCTACCCGCACAAGAGAGCGCCAAACACCGGATATCGTCACCCGGTCAATTCGTGCTTCGCATTTTACTTTTCGGATGCATTTCCTCGCATCCATCCATCACCGCCAAAATGTCACTTTGCAATTGATTATTCTACGCCAATCGTCCGCGCATGGCAGTCCCACTTTTCATCAAATCCTGTACCACTTTTCATCACAACAACCTTCTGCCGGTGCCGAAACAATCCCCCTTCGCCATTGAACATCCGCGCCATCAGGCCATGCTGGCAATCCGCTCAACATAAGGTGGCCGGGCGGTGCGGGCGTTTGCGGCCAACCAAGCCCAGGCCCATAGCGCCAATGGCCAGCAGCCCCAAAGTGGCGGGTTCGGGAACAGCGCTGACGGTCAGGGTTACGGCCGTGGCCGAATCATTCAATGTGCCCGTATACGTCATGGTGCCGACGGTCAGCGTGGCGGTGGTCGAGCCGTTCGCAAATTCAAACGTGCCGGTTAGCCCCCCGGCGGCGTCAGCGATCAGAGTGTAGGTATCGAAAGGCACATTCGTATCGCCGCCGGCACTTAAATCAGCCAGATTGATGATGTTGGTTCCACTGACCGATGCGGCAGTACCGGCCAATATCTCCTGTACGGTGCTGCCGTAAAAGCCAAAGTCAATGGTACCACCCTGCAGGTTCAGTCCGCCGACGTTAATTTGCGCCTGTACAGTGCTGGAGGAAGTCGCGGGGTTTCCGGATTGGGGGCCGGGCATGTAGTCCGTGGCAACATTAAACGTACCGCCGGAATCAATCTGCAACAGGCTGGTGTCGGCGATGGTGGCCAAACCATTAAAGCCACCAGCCGCACTGCCGGCGGTATGGCCGAGAAGTTGCAAATCAGCCCCTTGGGTGATCTCCGTCGGTCCCGTGTAAGTGTTGGCACCCGTCAGCGACAACGAACCCGGCCCACCGGTCCTGCCGGGATCACTGTTAACCACTTTCAGGCCGCCATCCGCCCCGCCACCCGTGCCATTGAGCAGCGGATTATATATCACCGTACTGAATCCATTGGTATCGATTACCGCCCCGCCAGCCAGTACATTAAGATTCGTTGGTGTATATGTATGCTCGCCGCTGCCGCCGGGATTGGCGATCAAGCCGACACTGGCATTATATTCCTGAAGCGTGCCCCCGTTGAAATTCACAACAGTGGTGTTTGGCACTGCGGCACTGGTTGTCCCATTAAGCGATTCGGTAATGTCATGAACCGAAAGCACGCCGCCGTTCAAATTGACAATTGTGGTCACCAGATGGGAATTGCTGGAGCTTCCAGAGGTGATGGATCCGTAATTGTTATCGGTCGCCGTAACGACCCCGCTGTCAACATTCAGTGTTCCCGTCTGCCCACTACCGCTTCCGCCCGTACTGATCTGATTGGCCGTGACGGTACCACCCGTCCCACCGGCACCGACGTTCAACTCGCTTGCGCTGTTGGCCAAATTGGAATCATTGAGAAATGCTATAGCCCCGGTTCCAGTGATAATGACGCTGCCGCCGTTGACGTTCAGCGCGTTTCCGGTGAGTTTCCCCGCGCCATAGTTAATCTGAATGCGAGCCGACTCAGAAAGGGTACCACCGCTGTTTACGTTGATCACACCCGGTGCAGCGCCCAATCCGGCCGCGATTTGTTCCCCCTGGAGATAACCGCCACTTCCGATGTTCAGTGTCGCGGTGTAGACCTCCGAAATCCCCGTGGGATTGTTGTTGTTATAGGTGCTGTTATCGATCGTCAGGTTCTGCAGGGTTGCCGTTCCACCCTTGATCGCCAGGATTCCGGAATCAGTGAGTGTATAGGACCCGGTACCAGCGCTTTGGAACGTGTAGTTATTTTTTGCCGTGCTGCTGCCGACGGTCACACCGACAGCGCTAATGCCATTGGCCACCGAAACGGTATACGTGCCGCTTCCGGAAGTGGTGAATCCCGCCGCATCGGAACTATTCCACACCACATCGGATGTTCCATTGGACCAGTACGCGCCGCTGCTGTTCCAGGTGCCACTGCCGTTACTTCCGCCGGCCCCGGTCAGACCGGGGTCCCAGTTCAGCGTGGTAACGGTCGCGTTGGCAACGCTCACCCCAGTGAACAGCAACACCGCTCCCGCTGTACGAATTGTGATACTCTTACATGATTGGGATATTAATGAAAGCATTTCTCTTACTCCTTAAAAGAACCGATAATAGACATATCCACGTTCAGAAGTTCCAGGAAGAGGTCCGCTGCTTACACGGCCGCAGCATGGTTAACACTTCCTCGCAAAAATAAACACTGCATTACTTGTGCAGATGTAAAGTATGGCACAACCCGGCGGAAGCGGAAGAGCCATTTTTTATCATTTTTGTACCAATTTGTATCAAATATCCATACGCTTTCGGGAAATAATCTCCAAGCGATCGGGGATCGTTCCATTCGGGGGTACTGTTCTTCATGAAACTCGTGTTGCGTATTCCGGCACCGGGTGCCAGTTGGAGACGAACCATGACAGCGGTTTGGTTTGGCCAATGTTTACACAGCCCCGGGCAAACATTGGCAACATAAACAAGTTGCCAGGCCGGAAAACTATCTGGCTTGATGCAGCCAACTACCTGATTTTGTGGTTGATTTCGATTATTGGCCAATTGGAACCAATGTATATTCGTGCGGTACAGCTTGCGCGGCCTGCCGCTCCGCCTTGGCTACCACATGCTGCAAAGAGGAGAAGCCACGCATAATTTTATCCACCGCCCGGCGCGCCGCCGGATTTGATTCGGTATCTACCGGGAATATCGGGCCGCGCGGCGCATGGAAGAATGTCGGACGATGAAAAATGTTCGCCATTGGAAGTTGAACCTGCTGCCAGCCCGCAAATCGCACTTCGGTACGTTGCCATGCCAGTGCCAAAACCCGATAAGCCTGCTCCATCATGGGTGTTACATACCGGGCCAGATTGACACCGTGCGCCAGTTCAGCTCTGCTGAAGGTTCCAACCGTTTGGCCGTCAATCCGCAATTGATATGCGGCAGCGCTTAAGTGCGTGACCTTCAGGATCTCACGATCCAAGGCATGGTAGAAACCACTGGCCTTGATCACCATGGCTGTGACGGGATTGGTGTACTGAAAATTCGGGCTTCGGGCCGGCCACAACCTCTGCGGCGCAAAGAGCGGCCATTTGTCATGCAACGACATAATCGGCATCGGCAGGGATCCGTCCACCTGCCGCCAGGAAAGCGTGCCGTTGGTATCAGTAACGCCGTTTACTGTGGTATTGGCTGATTTTCCAACATGGCGGTCCTCGGCGTTAATACGCACCGATGTTACGATCGCCGGTGCCCCCCACGCCTTAAGAAGCGTTTGCGCCATAACCAGATGACCGGCCGCACACGGGTGAATGCGTCCCGGAATGATCATCCGGGCGAGTTTCAGATTTATTTTTACCGCCTTTTTGAGCACCGCCACCAGCGGCGCATTAAAATCCACCAGAAAGAGATGATCACGCTTGGCGAGTTGCCGATTATATTGACCGTAGCGAATCAACACATTGTTGTAGCTGCCTTTGGCCTTCCGGTCGAGCATGAAGCCTGGGGGATGGGAAAAATCATCCCACGGCGTGGAGTTGATCATCACAATGCGTGCATTAGGCAGATGAGATTTCAGGGAATGCAAAATGTGCTTTAAACCGCGGCGATAAATATCAAATAATCGTTTGGAATAGGGTCTGTAGCCGGCGTCGTTCTGGCCCAGCAGATAGACAATGACATCGGGTTTGAACGGAAACACATCCCGTTTAAGCCGCTGATCAATCGGCCCCGCCCAACCGCCGGTTACGCGGTCTCCACCTATTCCGGAATTGACAAATTTAACTTTGAGTTTTGGATAGTGCGTCAACACGTAGGTTTCCACATCGGTGGTGTAGTACCGCTGGGCGGTAATGCTGTAACCGTAAAAGCAGACGCGATCGCCGTTTTTCAGAAAAAACGGATCGGCCGCCGTCGCCATTTGGCCGGCACCTAGAACCAACAGCATGAACATGACAAAACCGGAGATACGGGTCATCAGCGACTCCTGTTTGATGAAGTTAAAGCATTTACTAAAAAGCTAACGCATTACCAGGCAAAATAGAAACTTTTACTCAATGTGGCCTCAAGGGTTCGCACCTTTATTTTGGCCATCGGAACGAACGAGACCGAACCGTCATTGTAGAGTTCATGTTCCCCATCCGGCAGGTAATTATTATTCGGTGTGTCGACATGATTGCACGCCGGCACATACGATGAACCCAGCGTGTTTGGAGCCTGCACGGAAGCGCCCATGGTGCCGGATGGATCGGTCATAATGGCAATGTCCGACGCCAAAAGAGCGCCGGGGTTCGATTGAGGATTTTCCGCCGGCATGTGTACGGTGCTGTGGTTGTTAAAAAACTCCCAACTGCGGTAGTTCGGATCTCTGACGCCTTTAAGTTCAATCGATCTCATATCGTAAGCCATGCTGTAACCATCCGGAAGTGTTGCGCCGGGGGACATGCCTGTGCCACGATCCACCCAGTAGCAATAGCCTGAATACCATGCCCAATAATCACAAAGGCCCGTGGATGCATTAAAATATTTGGATGTCGGGTCCAACTGATTTCGTTCGGTAAACTTCAGCCCTGGCTCCGTGGAAAAGAGCATGGAGATGCCCTTGGCATCAGGTGTGAGAATTCCCGGTCGGACGTTAACCATTTTTTGATTTACAACGCCAAACGATCCGTTATAAAGCAGAGACCATCCCCATTGCGCCACTCCGTTTGTGGCATCGCTGGCGCGAAATCCGCCGAAAGGCAACATATTATCATTTGTCGGCGGATAAGCCTGATATTCATTTGAATATTCCTGAATGGCAATGCCCATCTCTCTGAGATTCGATGCGCAGACAATCTGCTGAGCCACACTTTTTGCTTTGGCCAGAGCGGGCAGCAGCAACGCAATGAGTACCGCGATAATCGAAATCACCACCAGGAGTTCAATTAACGTAAACCCCGCCGCCGGCATCCTCAACACACCCAGTGATCGCATGATCGTCATTTGTCCCACTTTTTCCTGCGGCCCGGAGCACCTGGAACCTGACAATACATTGACAACACAACTTTTCATCATGTCCTCCTTTCGAACATTCGATACCATTTGAGTTCACTGATTGCAGCATCCAGCGCCGTTCAGCTTCAGCTTGTCAATCTTCTTGCACGGACGGGATATTGTTGGCGAGCATCCGCGATCCGATATAAGCAACCATACACATTTCCCGCCGCGTGTGAAGTTCCAATTTTTATCAAAGCTGTACCACTTTTTATAACAACCGAGGACACATCAATCAGATCAACGGGCGGCGGTCGCATGGCATTCATGCGGCAATCCGGTGTGACACCACACCGCCGATGACATGACTCTTTGTCCGATCTTTTGTTCTCGCACATATCATTCGGGGACACCCATTCTGAATCGCAATCCGGAATCTCCCCGGGGCCGGGGACGGCGCCAGTTCCGTTGCGGCACAATCCAGACGCTGACACTTTCAGCCATCTGTACATCTGCATGGAATCCGGGAATAACCCGCGTCCGCGGGGTCACCGAGTGCGGATATTCTTACAGAATTTTTTGCGTTGCAGGCGGCATCGAGCCGTATACGAATTGGCACCGTTGGACAAATGCATGGCCGCGCACATTGCCGGCGTTTGAGCCGGGCCGAACGCCAATACCCGTCATTGTTATCGCTGGAGGTCGGATTGCGGAATAAGTTTCATTTTCCTCAGCCATCGAACACAATCCTCCGGCCATTGGGTGCTGTCGGTACCAACCGCACCGAGACCAAAGCCGTGCTTGCCGTGCTTAAATTCCACGAGCTTGGCCGGCACATTGTTGCGCCGCAGGGCCGCGTAAAAGCGCTTTTCGTTCTGATGGTTGACGGTGCGGTCATCATGAGCGTAAAAAATAAAAGCGGGCGGCGTCAGCGGCGTAACATTAAGCTCTCCGGAGAAATATTCTTCAACATCCAGCGGCGCATGACGGCCCAGAAGGTTATGCCGTGTGCCTCGATTGGCAATTCCCGGCATCATGGATGTGGTGGGGTAACCCAGAACGAGAAAATCCGGCCGTGTGCTGAATCGGTTGAGCGGATCCCGGGCATTGGGATTACCCGGTCGCCAGTGCACGCCGGCCAAAGTTGCCAGTGATCCTCCGGCTGAAAATCCCATTACACCCAGGCGATGTGAATCAATATGCCATCGCTGCGCGTGGGCACGGATAATCTGCACCGCACGCCGCACGTCCTGCAGCGGCCAAGGTACGCCACTGGCGGGCAGGCCCTGCTGAGGCAGGCGATATTTGAGCACATAGCAGCTTACCCCCACCTTATTGAACCAGCGGGCCACGCGATAACCTTCCAGGGAAATCGCTTCAACGCCATAACCACCGCCAGCGCAAATAACAATTGCACATCCATCGGCCTTTTCTTCGGGGGCGGGAAAAAGCGTCAGCGTAGGCCAGAGAACCGGATGCAGGATAATACGCCCTTTGTGCTTTTTCATGAAGCTGTGTCCCGCCCGTTGTGCCGGCGTGACATGCAATCCGGGCCATACGGAAATCACGCGCGGTGCGGCGGCTGAGGTTGCCGTGACCAGCATCATAATGAAAGCACCCGAGAACCACTTCGCCTGTGATCGCACAAATTGCAAAACGTCATTGGAGCGCGGCAAGATGCTGACGAATCTATGCAAAGGCGGCTTCCTTCTTCCGTCGAATGTGAGAAACGTGCTTGTCTACGAGAATGTGAAAACAAACTCCCCTGCGCGTTGATGCGAAGGGGATGTCTGCTCACTGAATGCACTGCGTTTTGCATTACCAGGCATAGTAATTATGACCGTTGAAGTAATGCACTTTCATCTTCCCCTTTCCAACCCAGGCTACAGATCCATCGTTGTACAGATCATGGACACCATCGGGCAGATAGTTGTTATTCGGCGTGTCGACGTGATTGGAAAATGGAGCCAATCCGGACAATGGTCCTCCAGCGGGACCCCAATCCCCCATGGCTCCCATCGTTCCGGTTGGATCAGTCATCAGCGCGATATCGGATGCCAAAAGAGTGCCGGGACCCGCGGTAACATTTTCCGCGGGCATATGCGACGTGTTGGTATTGAAGTACTGCCACTTGGTCAAATCCTCCAATGGACTGATGGGGGCACCTCGACTCTGCAGAATGTTCGACAAGTCAAAAGCCGCACTATATCCTTCCGGCGTTTTTGAAACGATGCTGGAATTCGGAATCGATCCGGGTGTGTCGCCACCGGTTCCGCGATCCACCCAGTAACAATATCCCGACGAAAAATTCCACTGCTTCAGCAGGCCGGTTGACGGAACGTAAAAGGAGTGAGGACCGGAGGAAATAATCTGGTTCGGCTCGCTGATAACACCCGGCTGGGTGGAAAAAAGCAAGGCCACGCCCTTCGCATTGGGAGTGAGAATGCCCGGACGAATGGTCGAAGGCTCCATTTGCTTGCCATTGGGTGCCACGCCAAAATCGTTCGCACTGCAATACAGCAACGACAATCCCCAGGCCGGAATAAGATATCCGGGACTGGGATACCTGAATCCCCCCATGGGGTACATGGATCCAGCGTTGACCGGATAATTACCATATTCATTGGCATATTCATGCATCGCGATGCCCAATTGCCGAAGATTTGAGGAGCAGACAACCTGCTCGGCCACATACTTCGCCCTGGCCAATGCCGGCAATAGCAGGCTGATCAGCAACGCGATAATGGAAATAACCACCAGCAATTCAATGAGAGTAAATCCACCCGCGGAGCGAATACGTCCGGCGGAACTGATTACCGTTCTTCGGACAGTGCCGTGCCACACACGATACTTTGCATGCGACCTCTGACTTGTCATAAAACTACCCTTTCCGGCTGTCGCCAGATATCGAGACCCAAAATACCGCACCACCGAACCGACGGTGCCCTGACCAATAACTTTTCATTTTCCTCGCCGGAACCGCGACTCAGCGGCCCTGACATAAATCTGTTAATGCTTACTATACACTTCTGCCATGGCAATAGAAGTCCCACTTTTCATCAAACGTGTACCACTTTTTATCAGGTGCCATAAACACCTTTGAAGCCGCGACAGATTTGCGATCACCAGCCCCAGCCTTCTGTCCACCGCCATATTCAGGTTCACAACCCATGCTCGGTCGATGTTTCCTCCACAGGATGGATTTCCAAAGAGGCTCCGTATCCGCTGCGGCTGGCAGAGCAGTTCAGTCGGAATACCAATTTTTCTCGCGCATTTCCGGCCGGTCGGTCAATTGTCGCAGATTTGCTTAGGTCGAATATTCCCCCATTGGA
>JAJZCT010000016.1 GCA_021828925.1 Planctomycetota bacterium | reverse complement strand
GCCGCCGCTGTCGGTGTTGGGCGGCACAAGTTGGAGTAAGCAGAAGGAAAAAGCTTCCGAAGCGGTTGAAAAAATGGCGGCTGAAATGCTGGAAGTGCAGGCCGCCCGGGAAGAATTTCCGGGTTTTGCGTACAGCCCAGACACGACCGATATGAAGGAATTTGAAAATTCCTTCGCGTTTCAGGCCACGGAAGATCAACTGCGGTGCATTGCGGAAATCAAGGAAGATTTGCAAAAAAAACGCCCCATGGATCGTCTGCTCTGCGGCGACGTGGGCTATGGCAAAACAGAGCTGGCTATCCGCAGCGCCTTTAAGGTGTGTGAAGGAGGCAAACAGGTTGCCGTATTGGCTCCCACCACCGTGCTGGTGGAACAGCATGAAGAGACTTTCCGCCAGCGCATGGCGGGATACCCCTTTATTGTTGAAAGCGTATCGCGTTTTAAAACCGCCAGTCAGATTCATGACATTCTGGATCGCACACGCAAAGGCAAAGTGGATGTTCTGATCGGCACGCATCGGTTGATCAGCAAAGATGTGCAGTTCGCCGATCTGGGACTGGTGGTTATTGATGAAGAGCAGCGCTTTGGCGTGGAAAACAAGGAACGTCTAAAAAAGTTACGGCTTACGGTGGACGTCCTGACCATGACGGCGACACCCATTCCCCGCACCTTGCACATGAGCCTGCTGGGCATAAGGGACATTTCCAATTTGTCCACGCCGCCGCGTGATCGCCGCAGTGTAGTCACAGAAGTGATGGGGTGGGAGGGTGCCAGAATCAAACAGGCGCTGGAGCGAGAACTGGCGCGCGACGGGCAGATTTATTTTGTGCATAACCGCGTATGGAACATTGAATCTGTGGCGGACAAAATACGGCGGCTGGTACCCAATGCCCGGATCGTCATTGGGCATGGCCAAATGCCGGATCATGAACTTGAACAAGTCATGCACACGTTTGTAAAGCGGGAAGCGGATATTCTGGTTTCCACAACTATTATTGAAAGCGGCCTGGACATCCCCACCGCCAATACGATATTTATTCATGAGGCGGAAAATTTTGGATTAAGCGATCTGCACCAGTTGCGGGGCCGCGTGGGCCGGTCACGGCACCGGGCGTATTGCTATCTGGTGATCAGCGAAAATAAGGCGTTAAGCGAATCGGCGGCCAAGCGGCTCAAAGCGATGGAGGAATACGCCTCACTGGGGGCAGGTTTTAAAATCGCCTTGCGTGATCTGGAAATTCGTGGCGCTGGAAATCTGCTGGGTGATGAGCAGTCCGGCCATATTGCGGCGGTGGGATATGAACTCTATTGCCAGTTGTTGGAAGAAGCCGTCAAACGGGTAAAAAATCAACCCATTGATCGTCCGCCGGAGGTGAACATCGACATCGGCATTTCCGGAAGTTTCCCGCGCACGTATATCATGGCGGAAAAACAGCGCATGGAATTGTACCGCCGCTTGTCGCGGTGTCATTCGATGGAGATTATCGAAGCGTTGCGGAAAGACATTGTCGATGCGTTCGGCCCGCTGCCCAAAGCTGCGGAAACGCTTTTCCAGCTCACCGAATTGCGCGTGCTTGCCGCCGCCTGGACAATCACCAACCTGATGAGCCAACCGCCGGATCTGGTATTTGCCATGCAGGATCTCTCCAAGCTGGGACCGCTATTAAGCAAGTCGCCGGGGTCCTTGCGACCCGTGGACCAGAAGGCCATTCACCTGCGGCTGCCCCCCAATTATTTTGAAGGCCAAACAATGTTAAACGTCCTGCGAAACCTTTTGGCCAACCCGCCACTTTAGCGGCGTAAAATGCGTCGCTTTCGGGTAATAGGTCCTGCATGGGCCTAGCGATTTCCTGTCGCATCGTGGCTTTGGGTGACAGGCGTACGCCTGCGACAGTTTGCTACATCGTGCGGGAATACTGCAACCAATATCGTGGTCAGGCGCACCGGGGGACGTTCGGTTATAATTGAGTTAGCGAAGCGTGTGTCCCTGTCAGAAGTTGCTGACGGTCGATCCAATGTGAAGAGTAGTACCCAAAGGAGCACCATGATGCTGAAGTCGATCAAAATAGAAAACTTCCGGGGGTTAAAACGTCTTGAAATCACTAACTTCAGTACCATTAATATCTTCGTGGGAAGCAACGGATCGGGCAAGACCAGCGTGCTTGAGGCATTGGCCGTTCTTGGCTCACCGGGCAATCCTCACCTGCTTTCCAATTTGGCTGCATGGCGCGAAATGGGGCCGATGAATATCCAGGTTGATTATCCGCTTCGCTCGTTTTTCCGTGAGCTTAATTCCGGGATCGAGATAAAGTTGTCAGCTGCTACCGAGAAGGGGATCCAGCGGCTGTCGATTACGGGGCAGCAATCGGATATCTCCCGCCTTAACGAGCCGGAATTTAACACGAAATCGGTGACAGGTACAATGCAGGAGATCGAAGGCGCGGCCGGTACTTTTCGTCGATCAGCCGAACTTCCTTTCGCTGACGGAAATAAAATCGCCGGAGTCAGTTACCATTTTACTGACGAAGAAGGAACTTCGACCATGGCGAGTGCGACATTGGTTCCAGTTGGTTTACAAGGGGTAGTTCAGAACGTACCCCGGGCACTGGGTGTGTTTTACATCCAGGGTCGGCGAGCAAGCAGCGTACTGGAAACAGCGGAAGCAATTACCAGGATTACTGAAGCCGGAGAGGAACAACCGTTTCTTCAAGTGATTCGGGCAATCGAGCCGCGGTGCAAATCCATTCAGGTCGGTTTTCTGGGCGGTCAAACTATTCTCCTTGCCGACGTCGGTGGGCCAAAGCGCTTGTCCATATCCCTGCTTGGCGACGGGTTTTGCCGAGCCTGCTTGATCGCAACAGGCTTGGTTACAAACGGTCCAAAACTCATCATCGTTGATGATATCGACGCCGGTCTGCACCACAACGCCATGGAAAATCTCTGGCGGGCCATTTTCCAAATATGCCAGAATCGCGGTATTCAAATTTTCTGCAGTACCCATAATGAGGAAATGCTGCATGCTGCGGTGGCGGCCCTCGCGGAATCTCCGGAAAGCCTGAGGCTTATTCGGATAGATCGAGGGAAGGACGGCAGCGTCAGTTCGGAAAATTACGATTTCATCCATGCGCAGATCGCCAGTCGGAACGGAATAGAGGTTCGCTGATGAATTCCTCCCGCAAACATGGATTTACTCCCACTGCCGCTAGACCCGTTCTAGTTTTAGTCGAGGGAGCGGATGCGTTCTATTTTGTACTTTCACAGTTTTTATCCAAACAGGAATTCGCTGGCATACACCTGTACGATTTTGGATCCATCAGTGAGTTAAAAGCGGAACTTGAGACTCTGGTAAAGGCACCCCGATTCAAGGAATATATAAAGGCGGTTGGGGTGATGCGCGACGCGGAAGATAACGCGGAAAGCGCGATCGCTTCAATTTGTGGAGCGTTTCAGAGCGTCGGGGTCAAAGCGTCAAAAATTCCGGGTGACGTCCGGCCGGGCGATCCGGCCTGCGGATTCCACCTTTTTCCGGATAACGGCAATCCCGGTTGTCTGGAAAATGCCTGCCTCAGTGCCTACGGCAATTCACGTGACTTGGACTGCGCCCAGGATTTTCTGAACTGCGCGAAGCGAGTGGATAGAAGGCCTAACTGGCGGGCCAAGGCCTTGGTGCACGCGCTGATTGCCATTGGTGAAAACCCGGAGTTGACGCTCGGCGATAGCGCAAAAAAGGGGATGTGGACTCCCGAGTCTCCTGCGTTGATCCTGATCGAGAGTTTCTTGCGGCATCTGTGCAACGCGGCGAAATCGCAGCGTAGCACGGGAACAGAATAGTTTCGGCGGTAAGATTCTTTAATGCTGTGTCTGGCAGCTAATTATATAACTGTCCAAAAGGTAGGCCACATGGTTGTCACGGTTCAAATTGATGCACAGCACCGGCTGGGGTTGTATGGCACGGCGGATCGGCACCTGAAAACGTTGCGAGAATTGCTGGGCGTTACGCTGGTTGCGCGCGATGACCAACTTAAAATCAGCGGTGACCCGGCGGCGGTGGAACACTGCGTGGCCACCTTGCATCAGATGCGGCGGCTGCTTAAGGAGCACCGGTCGCTGAATCAGCAACATATTGCATCCGCTATTCGTCTTGCGGCCCCGGAAACCCACGCGCAGCATCCGCCGCTTTTGGATGTCACGGTCAGTGGCCGGGCCATTGAACCGCGCACGGCTGGTCAGCGGCACTATGTCAACGCTATGCTCGCCCATGATCTGGTCTTTTGTGCCGGGCCGGCGGGTACGGGGAAAACTTTTCTGGCGGTGGCTCTGGCGGTGAGCATGTTGCGGCAAAACAAAGTGCGGCGGCTGGTGCTGGTGCGGCCCGCGGTGGAGGCGG
The DNA here is from genome assembly GCA_021828925.1 of Planctomycetota bacterium. The sequence continues at coordinate 9,999 of JAJZCT010000016.1, read as the reverse complement.
GGGAAAAGCTCGGTTTTCTACCGGGGGATATTCAAGCCAAAGTTAATCCCTATTTACGCCCTCTGCTGGATGCTCTGCATGATATGATGCCTTACGAACAGATTCGGCGATTCATGGCCAATGACATGATTGAACTAGCGCCGCTGGCCTACATGCGAGGACGCACGCTTAACGAAAGCATCGTACTGCTGGATGAAGCCCAAAACACCACGCCGGCGCAGATGCTCATGTTCCTGACGCGCCTGGGTGAAGGCAGCAAAATGGTCGTGACGGGCGACCCTACACAGGTGGACTTGGAGCCGGGGCAGGTCAGCGGTTTGGTCGATGCGCATCGCAAACTTTCCGGGGTTAAGGGCGTGGCGTTTATTGAGCTGGGCCGAGCCGATATTGTGCGCCATCGGCTGGTACAGAATATCGTCCAAGCCTACAACCGTGATACGGACATTCCCGCCAAGCGCAGCTCTGCAGGATCGGCTAAGGCGGAGGCCGCAGTGGTTTCCCGCGTTCCGCCGCCGCCGGAGCCGGCATAAGCACGTCAATCAGTGCGTTCGCGGCCGTGTGCTATGAGGCAACGCGTGACTGAATTTCCGCAATAAGCTCTTGCAGGGATGCACGAGGATGCAGAGCGATAAAATATTCGCGCCAGGAAGCCACCGATACATTGTGCTTTGTTACTTCCGCCTGGCGCATGTGTAAGTCCATCGCATCGACTTGCGGCTGAAACATCGCCAGCAACTGCGCATTGATTTCATGGATATCTCGGAACTTGGCGCGGCGCTGCAACCAATGTTGGCCGCGCCGACGGTGTTGCCGCTGGTCTTCCGTCAGCGACCGCGCAATTTCGGAAATAAGCTCACGACGCTGTTTCGCAGCGTCAAGTGCTTCCCCCGCCAGAGAGGGCGGCGGCCCCAGAAGTTCCGGATTGGATTTCAGATGGTGTTGCCGCCATTTTAACTGCGAAATGTTTTCTTCACTCTGATTGATTTCTCCAGCCACGGGCAGCAGCCAGCCCGCTGAGGCACAAGCATACGCCGGGCGAACGTCAAAAAGTTGATCCATGACCCGATCCGTCATCTGGTCATACATCGCTCCGCCGATACCATGAATAAACAAATCTGAAAGCAAAAGTCGCACAAACATCGTCAGGGTCAGGGCGCGGGGCCGCACGTGCAGGTCCGCTGCAGTCAATCGACGGCGCAGGGTTTCGGCCGCAGTCAGGAGTTCACCACCCATCAAATCGGTAACGTCAATACGCTGGGTTCTAAGCTGCAAATACAGGCCATTGTCCTGGTATAGTGCAAGCCGATGACGTGGTTGATCTCGGGGATAAATCCAGAAGGGAAGTTCAAGTTCCTGTGCGGTAACGGCGAGATTGGGCATGGGGCGGCCGGGGTTCACGATGCGCTGTTCAACGCGATATTGATCCAAGGCGGAATTGTAAATGGTACACCAGTTGCGGGCATGGCGCAGCCACAGCAGCACAAAACTATGCCACGCCAGACCGGAACAAATATAGCTACATGGCACATGCTGCACGTTGATCCCGAAAGAGTGTTCGAAGTTTCTGCGTGCCCGGCTCATCCATCGTACATAATCGGCATCCGAATCTTGCCGCAAGTCATGCGTAAAATCCCGCAGGGCATCCGTCTGGACCAGGGGAAATTGCTGCAGTTCATGCAGCCATTGCGCCTTTTGCTGACCCTGCGGCGAGGACAGGAATTCAGCGGGTAGTGCGGAAGCATCAGCCCAGGTCACCATCTTTCGTTCCAGTCGGGACCCCTTCCATTGGGGCAACGCGCATCCCAGATGATCTACCGTGTCGTGATCCACCAGCAAATCAACGGCCATAGCCCCGCTTTGATTCGCCAGAGCGTGCGCTAAAATAACCTTGCTCCATACGCCGGGATGATAAAACTCCACCTGATGGCCGGTGATAACCCATGGCTTGGCGGAAGAATCCGTCGGCGGGGGGGAGAATCCGGTCTCCTGGGCAAAACGGCTCATCGCGTCCATGAGTTCCTGCCGTGCCAGGGCCGCCAGTGAATCTGTCGATGTACCACCGCCCGCGTAAGGCGTAGGGGACAGGCGAGCCGGGGCAGGAAACGCGGCAAGAGCCACAGCGAGAAACTGGGCAAGTTCCGCAGCGGGCGGCTCAATAAGAATTTCATGATGGCGGCGCGGCACGATGATGGCGGCCGGATCGGGAGTAAGTGTTTCGGGGGTTGGCGATATCGGGCGTAATTCAGCGGGCGTTTCCATGTGATATTTTGATTCCTCTTATGGAAACATACGCGGGAGCGCTGGATATTTCAAATCGCGGCCATTAATCGGACATCAAAGTTATCCCGCGGCCAAAGTTTGGCAGCATTCGCTGGAATGCAAGGTACGGAAGAAAACATTGAGGTAATGTCGTAGGCGATGATTCGGATTATCCAGTCGGCCGCCGAAGTGCCGATTGGGATCGTTGTAAATCAGGCGAATGGGCAATTCAGAAATACGCAGCGAAGCCTGTGCCGCACGTACCCAGAATTCCAGCGGGAAGGCGTACCCGGTTTCACACAACTCCAATTTTTCCATTGCCGCCACACGGTGGGCCTTAAAGCCACAGAAACTGTCCGTAAGATTCAAATTCAGATTGCGATTAATCACTTCTGTAATAAGGTGATTGATCAATCGACGATCCATGGGCGGTTCGTCTTTCCGCGACTTGGTAAGCAGGTAGCGCGAGCCGCTTATAATATCGGCATCATCTGCTTCCGCAGCGGCAATAAATTCGGGCAGCGCCGCCGGCTCATGCTGTTCATCGCAGTCCATGGTAATAACCCAGTCGTAGCTATGCCGGGCTGAATAATCGAAGGCGTCAATCAGACTTTGGCCATAACCCATATTTCGGGGATGGCGCAAGATGGAAATATCGGACATTGAACGGAGAATTTGCGGCGTGGCATCGGTCGAGCCATCATCAATGATCAGAACATCGGCATTCGTGTGCAGACGGATTTCGCCCAGCACCTTGCGCAGGTAGCGTTGTTCATTGAAGACCGGAATGGCAATAAGCGTTTTCATCGTCCGTATTTTCTCAATGCAAATAGTAGGCTGCTAAACCAAGATGTCAAGGGCGGCTAAAAAAACCGCTAATTCCGACTGGCCACGCGTGCCGCGGTGAAGTGCATCGTGCCATCAAACCGCAATTCGCGTCGAACTCAACGCTGCCGCATTGACCTAACGCGGATATTTCGGTTGAACGCGCGGCGTTGCCCGGAAAAATTATTGCGACTGGAAAATCCATGTGTGTTATGGGCTGGGGATCGGATTTTCCAATAGCCACTGGGCCAGCCGGCGAACGGCTTTTCCGCGGTGGCTGATCTGGGATTTCTCCTCCAGGGATAATTCGGCGGTTGTAAGCCGACGTTCCGGCAGAACAAACAGCGGATCGTAGCCGAAGCCGTTATCGCCGCGTGGCGCATAGCCGATGCCGCCGATGACATAATCCGACAGCACCACCAGCGGCCTATTTGGCAAAGCTAGCGCTAAAGCACAGACAAATTGCGCACCGCGTTTCTCCGCGGGTACATCCTGCAATGCTGCCAGCAGTTTGCGATTATTGGCATCGTCATCGCACGGTTGGCCGGCATAGCGGGCGCTGTATATTCCAGGGGCACCGTTAAGTGCATCAACACAAAGCCCGGAGTCATCCGCCAAGGTAAGCATATTACTATGTGCGGCATAATGCCGAGCTTTTTTCATGGCATTGCCGCCGAACGTTGGCTGGTCTTCAACCACGTCGGGAATGGCCGGAAAATCACGGAGCGTGAGCAATTCCAGCTCGCCTACGCCTGCGGCCAGCAATTCCGCCTTGATTTCCTTCGCTTTGCCCAGATTAGTTGTGGCAATGAGTAAACGCATCTCGATCCTTAAAGAAGTGCCGCAGCTTTAGGCCGCTTTATCGGTGCATTGTGGCCGGGCACCGGCGGGCAGCGGGGGGGCTTCAACACCGGCTCGGGGTAATGTGCCGTCAAGTTCCTGCCGCCAATGCGCAACATCGCCGGCGGGGCCATAGCAGTAAATCATTTTCATTGCAGTCGAACCGATATTGGTAATCTGGTGGAATACACCGCTGGGAATATAGGCGGCCTGTCCGCTGCGAATGATTTGCTTTTCCGCGCCCAGGCACATTTCCGCTTCCCCTTCCAGCACAAAATAAACTTCTTCCTGCTGCTGATTGTGCCACGGCACCTGCCCGCCATCCGGATCAAGCGTCACAAAGCCCATTGCAAAATGGGTCGCTGCTATGGGTGAAGCGCCGCCGACAACGTTCTGGGTTTTGCGCCGTGCCGGATAGCGCCGACCTTGAATCTGACTTAAATCCGCAATAATCATGCAAAAGTTCCTTGCTTTAGTATTCGATTGTCAACTCATAGTATCGGATGAATGGCTTGATATGTAAATCCGGGACGGGTAATGAACCTGTCATTGAGCGGATTGAGGACGTCATGTATGGGCATCATCAGGCAGAGCATTTAGCAGCCGGTTTATATCATCGGCGCTTTGATAAAAATGCGGCGAGACGCGTAATCGACCCTCGCGTTCGACAATGATGATCTTCTGTTTCTCCAGATTGCTGATGATTTGGGCATGATGATGACCGCGGCTTTTGAAACTCACGATCCCGCTGGTTTCATGATCCCGCCGACTGGAAACAAGGGTGTAAGATTTTTCCGCCAACCCGGCGCAAAGCTGCGTAGTTAAGCTCAACACACGTCCCATCACGACGTCCGAGCCGATATCTGAAAGCAACTGCATGGAAGCGCCCAGTGCCAGTATGCCTGGAATATTGTGCGATCCGCACTCAAATCTCCGCGCATCGGTCCGCAGAGTAAAATCGTACTGGCCGTAATCGCTGGCGTTAATGACATTCATCCAGCCGATCTCCGGCCGCAGGGATGTCAGTAATTCTTTGCGGCAGTAAAAGATTCCAGCCCCTTCCGGACCCAGCAACCATTTGTGTCCATCGGCGGAAAGAAAATCAATATTCATTGCCCGCACATCCACCGGCAATACGCCACAGGCTTGGATGCCATCCACACACAGTAGAATTCCACGGTCCCGGCAGAATTGACCAATCGCGGAAATGTCGTGGCGGAAGCCGCTGGCGTATTCCACGTGCGACAGGGCGATCATGCGGGTGCGGGGTGTGACGGCATCGAATATGCTTTGAATATCCACGCGCGCGTCAACCTCCGGCAGCATAATGTGTTTGGCTCCATAGCGTTGTGCGACATCAATCCATGGATATACATTGGATGGATATTCCACGGACGTGGAGATAATTTCATCGCCGGCCTTCCAGTCCAGCCCGTTGGCAACAAAGGCAATTCCCTCGCTGGTATTTTTAACAAATGCCATTTCCTCCGGCACAGCGCCAATGAACTCGGCAGCCTGTTTGCGCACCAATTCAATTTTCTGGTACCAGCGGCCGGTAAGATACGAATCATCACGCGCTTCACGCGCAAAGCGTTCAATTTCTGATGCGGCGCGGCCGGAAATGGGAGCCACGCCCGCATGATTAAAAAACGTCCAGCGGCGGGTAATGGGAAATTCGACGGCAACATCAAAGCCCGCGGGTAATGGCGGTAATGCTATAGCGCTAGTTGGTGATAGGGTCATGGTATCAAGTCCTTTTTCGATCCAGTGGCAGTATGACGTACAAATTATAAATTGGCCAGCCCATAACAAGGGGAATAACAGACCCGTATCAGCGGCCCGGTCAATGCGCCGATGCGTTGACGCGATGGGCGATGGCGTACATAAGAACATTACACGCCAGAGATTGTGCGGATTGTGGCGAGTAGCCGCGGATGGCCCAGGTGTTGGTTCCCAGCAGACCCGAGGTGATATCCTTTGAGGAGAAGACCACTGCCCAGCGGTGCCTAAGGCGAATGCCGAATAGTTGCGGTGTGGTGCGCCGGTGATTTACATTCGCACCATATTGTCGGTAGGTCACTTTGCTGGCGTTGACGCCGCCGGGAATCATTCCGGTGAATAATGTGCTGTGGGCTGGAATATTTTCCAGCTTACTACCGGGATATAGGGATTGAATCAGCAAAGCGCAGGAATGGGTGAACACGGTCTTCCCTCCGCAACTGTCGGCGAAGAGCATTCCACCGGCGTTGAGATACGCGCGTAATGCCGCGATATTCGCGGTAGAAAATGAGATGCCCCCCACGCCTGTGAGGTGAGCCAGCGGTAATATGGCGGCCCGAGCCGCGTTGAGCTTTGCCAGGGTAATGCTCTGCAATGAGACATCCGTGCGATCATACGCGGCCAATAGGGCGGCAAGGCGGGGCCACGCGCCGGGTTCCGGATTCCAATTGCCATGAAATGCCACCAAGCCAACGGCAAGTTTTTGCACGGGCGTCTGATCGGGCGGCGGGACCGTCAGACTCTGAAGGCGATTAGCGAGATACCCTTTTCCCGTGGTATAGAGATAAAAATTCAAGGGTAGCTCCCAATACTGCTTGTGGTTGTGCAGGCGGCTCTGCCATACGCCGGCCATATCGGACGGGCTGATGATCCATAAATACCGCACGCCATTGGATAGCGCCAGCAGCGGAGAGGCAATATGAAACCATGGCTGCATGGTCATCAGCGGGCTGGTGGGCGGCACCGGCCGGAATGCGAAGGAATTACCTACGCATGATTCACCGGCCTGTATCATCGCCCGGCGGAAACGTTTGGAATCTCCATCGCAGGAGCACACCACCATTCCCCCCGCATAAATATATTGTTTTAATTTATTAAGAACCGCGGCAGTAAAATGCGGATTTTTGTGGCCCGTAATCAGAAGAATCGGTGAATCCAGCCATTGGCTTACCGGCGAAGTTGTTGTGGCTACCTGCCAGTTCAGCGGGGTTTCCATTTCATGGGAAAGATAGGATGTGATATTTGCAGCATCACGCTGGCGGGCATTCCACTGGCCGTAAAAATGAGATGAATATTGTAATTTATTAATGAACACCGGGTTTAAGCCCCGGTCAAGAACCAGCAATGAATAGGCGGTCCCAATGACTCGTTTGCCTTGGTGGGGCGAGGGAAATTTGGCGCTCCAACTACCATTGGACTTCTGCGTAGCCAAAAGTGTGTGGACATAATCACGGTACCAGTTATGTTCACCGAAATATTTTATGCCACTGGCCAGGCCGACACGTTCATAGCCATACATGACATATTGATCTTGCGTGGTGGGGTCAAAATGCGTATTGAGCCAGCGCAGGCCCCGGACAATATTGACATCCGGATGCGGGTGGATGTTAAGATCAGAGGCATTGATAAATTCATCGGAAATAAACAGGCTGGCAACCCCCGCGGGCGTAAAGCTTTGGGGGCGCGAGTGGTCATCGGTGTATCCCCACGAGCCATCAATGTGTTGGGTAGTCCGCCAATGTAAGGCCAATAGTCGCCACCGCGTGGCAAGAACCTTCAACCCGGCATGGGCGCACGCCCACAGGCCCAGTACGCCATATTGCGTATTGGAATTATCCCATAAAAACCCTTCCTGCCGGTGCCAGGTATAGGAAAAATCTCCGCCCGGAACCATGGCGCGAAACAAATATCGGCGGTCACGATTCAGAGCCGCCATGTATTTTTTCCGCTGCACATTGGGCAGCAGCGTCAACGCCTGCGCTTGAAAAGACGCGGCATACGTGGCGTGCGTATTCAGGGTTGCCAGATAGTTCAATGCCTGGCGCATGCGCGGCGAAAAACTGTACAGTTGCGGCGGGTGCAAACTTTGATCGACATCAATGAGTGCCTCGAGTACCAAAGCGGTTTCACCGCCGTGCTCCGGGGTACCGACCCAGTCCAAGCCATCGTTCCAGTAGTGTTTCCCATTCTCCCGCCTGAGAAGAAAATTTACCCCGCGGGTAATAGCCCGAAGTACCTTTCGGCTGGTGGCACGGTTGGTATCAACCGTTGGATTAGCGGCGGTCAGGCTTAAGGGGCGAGGCATTTTAAATGTTGTGGGTGGGACCTTGGCAATCGGAATCGCGGGAACTATCGGTTTTGGCAAGGGTGCGGATGTTTTGGGAAAAGCTGTGGACGCTTTCGGTTTCGCGGAATTTCGTGCGGGAAGTGGTGCAACGGGTTGTTTGACGGGTACGACCAATGCCACGGCATGCGGTGGCTTTAAGGCGGCTCTTGGCCTCGGCGCGCCGGTCTTTTCAGGCATGGAAGATAAATGGCTGTACGCCAGAATGAGCGCAGCTCCAATACCTCCGAGGATCAGAAATGTCACTGCCGCAGTGACCATGACCAGGCGCTTGCGCTGCTGAAATCCAGAATTTTCCAAGAAAACTTCCGACGGCAAGGATACGGCGCAAGGGGTCGCGGAAAGGCGCGCCCAGCATGTGCGGCAAACAACGTGCTGTTCCCAGACGTGTGGGCTGTCAGAATCACCTATCACGCGGCCACAATTTTCACAGGTGGTACTTTCCGTCATGTTGCAACCCGATGGTTTTATTCAGCGGCCCGGCAAATGCCGAGACTAAATTATAACATCGCTTGTAGAAAGCTACGCCGCTATTTCGTGCAGGGCCTGGAGCAGCAGGTCGATGTCCTCTGCGGTGTTGAAATGTCCGGGGCTTACGCGCACGGCACCATCGGGAAATGAGTTCAGCACGCGATGGGCGTAAGGGGAGCAGTGCAAACCGGGACGCACAGCGATGGAAAAAGATTCATCCAGAATACCGCCCAGCTCCTGCGGGCTGAACCCCTCCACATTAAAGCTTACCGTGCCCACGCGATTGGCGGCGCCATTGGGGCCGGTAGGGCCATAAATATTCAAAGCGCCAATATCCGCCACGCCATCAATAAATCGCTGCACCAGAGTTTTTTCATGCGCCAGTGTTTGGGCGGGATCATGTTTGATAACAAATTCAGTCGCCGCTCCAAGGCCCGCAATGCCCACGGTGTTGGGTGTGCCGCCTTCCAGCAGGTAGGGCATGAGCCGCGGCTGCGTCGCCGTGGAGGAATCACCGCCGGTACCCCCCTCACGGAAAGCCATTAAATCATCCATATTAACAGTCGTATGTAGATACAGCCCGCCGGTGCCGGTGGGGCCTAGGAGTGATTTATGCCCCGGAAACGCCAGCATATCCACGTGCTCATGCAGGATGTTAATCGGAACTGCGCCAATGGTCTGGGCGGTATCCAGCAGAAACAATACGCCATGTTCGCGTGCGATTTTTCCAACCTCCGCCGCCGGTTGAACTGTGCCCAGCACATTGCTGGCATGGGTAATGGCAATCATGCGAGTTTTCGGAGTGATCGCTTTTTTGACTTCATCAGGATCAATCATGCCGGTTTGCGGCGAAAAGCTGACGCGCGTAAGCGTAATAAAGCCTGCGTCCGCCATGCTCTGCAGCGGCCGGCTGACGCTGTTATGTTCCAGCATGGTGGTAATAACGTGATCACCGGATCGCAGGATACTTTTGAACGCGATATTTAAAGCATCGGTGCAATTCATGGCGAAAATAAGCCGGTGAATATCCGTTCCGCCGATGAATTCAGTTAGCTGTTTCCGAACGCGATCAATCATTTTCTCCGCCGCCACGGCCATACGATGCCCGGCCCGCCCCGGATTGGCCGCGTCATTGGCAAGAAATTCTGTCATAGCGGCAGCGACTTCCGGCGGCTTGGGCCAACTGGTCGCGGCGTTATCCAGATAGGTAACATCGTTTTGTGATTTCATGGGTTGGTAACCTCGCATCTAATTTCTACCGATATTTCCATCGCGTCAATCTCTTAGCCGCCTGTGCTTGCACCGCGCGGAAACGCGCTGTGTTAACCGAGGAACGCGCGGTGCAAGCACGCGCGGCTAAGACTGGCCTGTGGTATGTCCCGCTGGCCGTTACGCGGCACCACAAACGACCACTTTTGTGGCCGCAATCCGTCTTTAATCGGGTTGTTTTCCACATAACGCACCGCGCGGCCACTGGAGCC
>JAJZCT010000015.1:13325-14462 GCA_021828925.1 Planctomycetota bacterium | reverse complement strand
ATAACAATGCGACGACCCAAATAGCGCCTGAAGTTCTACAGGCGATGATGCCATATCTTGAAAAGGCTTATGGTAATCCTTCCAGCGTGCATCAGGCCGGGCAGGAAGCTCGCCATGCCGTTGAAGAAGCCCGTTATCAGGTGGCAGAATTTATGGGATGTCGGCCTGCGGAAATCCTGTTTACCAGCGGCGGCACGGAGGCAGATAATGCAGCACTTATGGGCGTGCTGCCCGGGCGTGCCGGCAAAAAAACAATTATTACATCCAGTGTGGAGCATAGCGCTGTGCGTGAGCCGCTGTCCTATCTGGCAAAACAGGGCTATCGCATTATTGAAATCGGCGTGGATACAATGGGCAGATTGGACATGCCCGCTTTGCGCACCGCGCTGGCGGACCCGGACGTGGCGCTTTTAAGCCTGATCTGGGCGAATAATGAAACCGGTGTTGTTTTTGATATTGACGCGGTCGCGGCTCTGGCACGGGAGCATCGCGTGATATTTCACGTCGATGCAGTGCAGGCTGCCGGGAAAATTCCTTTGCAATTCTCCAGGCGGGGCGTGGATTTGCTTTCAATCAGCGCTCATAAATTCCATGGCCCAAAAGGTGTGGGGGTTCTGGCGGTGCGGCGGGGAGTAGCCTTTTATCCGTTTATTCGCGGTGGGCCGCAGGAACGCGATCGGCGGGGCGGCACGGAAAATGTTGCGGGCATTGTGGGTTTGGGTGCCGCGGCGGCAAGGGCCGCAGGCCGGCTGGCGGATTCGGGAAATACTCAACGCATTGCAAGCCTGCGCGATAAGCTGGAAGTGGGAATTCTCCGAAGTGTGCCCGAAAGTTTTGTCAATGGCGATCCAGTGAGCCGCACGTGCAACACCACCAACATCGGCTTTTCATCCCTGGAAGCCGAGGCCATTTTGATACTTCTGAATCAGCATGAAATTTGCGCCAGCGCCGGAGCGGCCTGTTCCAGCGGCTCACTGGAACCGTCACACGTTCTCAAGGCAATGGGGATCGCGGAAAAAATCGCCCATGGCTCCGTGCGATTTTCGCTCTCGGAATTTACCACCGAGGCGGAAATTGACCAGACCCTGCACGTGATCCCGCAAGTGATCGCCCGCCTCCGGCAGGTGCTGCCGGTGG
>JAJZCT010000015.1:0-13225 GCA_021828925.1 Planctomycetota bacterium | reverse complement strand
GCGGAAAAAATCGCCCATGGCTCCGTGCGATTTTCGCTCTCGGAATTTACCACCGAGGCGGAAATTGACCAGACCCTGCACGTGATCCCGCAAGTGATCGCCCGCCTCCGGCAGGTGCTGCCGGTGGGGCGGGGGAGTTAGGAGTTAGAATGCTTTGGAAGCGCTTCGCTTTCAGAGCATGTGAGATGCGGCGTCATAACACGGTGATTATGGGGACGGGCTTTCGGAATGGACAAGTTATGATGTTCGGGCAATTGCAAAATCAGATGAAAAACGATGCCGCGGGGATGGCCACTTCTGATTCAGGGCTGTACGCGGTACAGATTACCCCGGCAGGGGCGGGGGCCATTGCTGTGATCGCGGTTGTCGGGTTAGCGGCAAGGTCGTGCGTTATGCAGTTATGCACGCGTGCGAAAAACCTGCCGGTTAAAGGCTTCATCCGGGCGACCCTCCGGTTTCAAGGGCGGGAAATTGATGATGCTCTAGTGGTCTGCCGTGAGGAACATCACTTTGAAATCCATGCCCATGGCGGCACGGCGGTGGTGGAACAAATTTTGGCCGCCCTGCAAACGGCGGGGGCAACGGTGCGGGAAGGGTTTGAAAACCTGCCGGCCTATCAGGCTTTGCAAGATCAAACGGTATCCCCGGCTCCGACTATTCTTAATGAAGTGCTGGCCGCCCTGCCAAGTCTGGATAATTCCTTCGCAGTGCGCCTGCTGGCAAGTCAGCATATACAGGGCCTGGCCGCATGGGCCGCCCGGAGCTTGACACGATTAAAGAATTCCTCCCACGCTGATGCCCTGGGGCGTGTGCAGACGCAGGCCCAGTGGATTTTGGAGAAATCCCGTTTTGTTCGGCACTTTATAACTCCGCCGCGGATCGCCTTAATCGGCCGCCCCAATGCCGGAAAATCGACGCTGCTCAACACACTGGCGGGGCGGTCGGCAAGTATCACCAGCGACCTGGCCGGCACCACCCGCGACTGGGTGGACGTAATGATTCGTCTGACCGCTGGAGACGTTTCACTTAACGCCATTGTTGTGGACACCGCCGGTATGCGCGCCACGGATGATCCGCTGGAGCGCGAATCCATTTTGCGTTCGCATCAGCAGACATTACATGCTGATATTACCGTATGGGTCATTGATGGCACGCAACGTGATGAGCCGGTCCCCACATGTCTGGATTTAAACGGTTATTCACGCGTGATTTACGCCGTCAACAAAACCGATCTGGGCCTCAATAATAAACGCCTGAACCCGCACGTCCGCGATGCAGTCTACATCAGCGCCCTAAACGGCACCGACATCGAGGAACTGCATTCCGCCATTCTCCAAGCTCTGGGCGTATGGAATTGCCCAATACATTCCCCGCTAGTCTGGACGCAGCGACAACGCAATCTGCTGGAAATAATCGCCAGTACGCCCAGTGGTGCATCCGTCCCAGCGAGCCTGACCGAGCTGCGCGGTGTCACCACGAAGCTCGGCCTGGAAGAAGAGTCACCGTGATGTAATTTTACCTCCAAAGCGCGGAGCGCCGGTGTTTGGGTCTTGGAGGACCCTGTACGCGGTGGTAAGCTATAATTCAATTGGTTGGCGGCATACACGGAGATGAATCCTATGGCCAAGGCAAGTGTTGATCCGGCGGAGTTGCGGCGGTTTGCTCAGGGGTTGATGCAGTTTAATAATGATCTGGAAGGGCTGATGTCGGGATTAAATTCCCGCCTGCGGTCTCTGGAATCCAGTTGGCGCGATCAGGAGCAGCAGAAATTTGCTGAAACTTTTGATCAGGCGGCCCAGTATCTGGGGCGCTTCATGGAGTCCTCCACCGAACATGCCAAGGTTCTGATGAAAAAAGCTCAACATATAGAAAAATATCTTAACGAGCGATAGGACTGCATCATGGCCGAGAGCGCTCGCGTTGAATCTGTGGAATTGCTCACTGGCTTTCAGGCGGTGCTCTGGAAGTTTCAGACTGCGGCCAATGCCGCGCTGGAAGATGCTGATTCCGAGCTGCGCCGCACCATGCTCTGGCTGGAAATTGAACAGGAAACCTACTGGAAAGATCAAATCCGTAAGCGCCAAACCGCCGTTGAACGGGCCAAGGAGGCGGTCCGTATGAAGAAACTTTTCCGGGATCATTCTGGAAAACCGCTCTCCGCCATTGAAGAACAAAAGGAATTACAACGCGCCATGGTCCGGCTGACCGAGGCCGAACAGAAGTTGGCCAATGTCCGGCGCTGGACGCGGGCCTTACAAAAAGAAGTGGAATTATATAAAGGTTCGGTACAGCGCCTGGCGACCAGTGTAGAATCTCTGGTGCCTGCGGGCGTCGCGCATCTGGAACGGCTGGTGGCGGAATTACAGGCATACGCCGCCATTGCAAGCCCCGGCGGTACAGGTTCAGAAAATGCCGGGCCGTTTACTTCTGCCCCCGTGCCTGACGACGCGGTTATGTCGCGTGGCTCGCCGGCTCCGGAATCGCAAACCCCGCAACGCCCTGAAAGCGAACCAATACTTCCCAGCCCCGAAGAACGCCGCAATGCGGTGCCGCAAAAGCAGTGGCCTTTCGCTGCTCCGACATTAACCGATTTACAGCTTAGTGCCATTGAACCCTTCACCAGCGATGACCAGACATTAAGCCCTCCAGCGAAGATAACGTTCGCCCAATCAACTGATAACCAGCCCGGCCTGCTGACGCTACTTCGCACAGAGCCGTTGTCACCTGAAGACACAGGCTGGTGCCTTATGCCGTTGGGTAAGCCTCACGGCCCCTGGCGGTCAATTACAGTTGCTGAACTTGCACAAATGAGTCCGGAGTGGCTAAAAATTCTGAAACTATCCGTGGGCTTTTCTGTTATATTGAATCCAGCGGGAGTTGCGGAGATCAAAGACCCCCAGGGGCGAGATGTCGGGGCGCAGCGAAAGTAAACGTACCAGCCTGTCGCTGCGAGGTACAAAAATGGTGCAGGAAAAAGGCGGACTTTTCTATGGGTGTTTATGAAGGTCGGGGGCAGTTGGCCAAGGCGCTTAATCACCTGCAGCTAAGTTGGGAGGAAGTGAAGTTCGGCTGGAATGATGCCGCCAGCGCCCGCTTTGAGAAAAAAATTCTTGAACCGTTGGGTACCGACTTGCACGCGGCCGCCAATGCCATGGAGCATATCGCCATGGTACTTACCCAGGTGCGGCGCGATTGTCAGTAAACCATCGGTGAGGCGTTCATAACTATGACCCAGTTACACCAACAGACTCAACCACCCGTTTCGCCGTTGACCGAAAAGCATGGAGTCACCTGCCCCCGGCGTGATGCGCAAAAATCGGTACTACGCGACCTGCTGGCTCTGGCCGTGCAATGCACCACCGATGAGGCCCAGATTGAACGGCAATTTCGAATCGCCAATGAACAGGCGAAAAAACATCTCGATAACGCGCTGGCGCAAATTGAGAGCCGATATTCTCTTGATGTTGAAAAACTCACAGCACAACGGGAACACACCGCCGAAAAAATTGCCGCCGATTATCAGGATCGTCTGGCACAATACACGGAAGAATATAATCAAGCCCAGGCGGCCATCAAATGGGAAAACGCCGATGCGCAGCGAAAAGTCCGCAATCAGATAGAAGAAGCTAAATGGCTGGCTGAAGGAGAGGTTGAAACGGCACGCAACCAGATTCGCGCTGAAGATGAAGAACTAAGCAAAGTGTTTCATGAGCATGAACAGGCGCTTGCGGAAGTAGCCCAAGCCGCAGCCGCGTTGATGGGGCGATGCTTCCGTCGGCCGCCGGTGGCAACGGTAACTCCCGACGCCGCTGCGCTTGCGGGTCAGGACATGCGGGCTGCCATGGCGACACACTTGGAATCCGCCCGGAAAGAATTGGCCGCCCTTCGACGATTATTACTGCCGCGGCTGGTTTACGGCGTTACTCCGTGGATATTCCTCGTAGTGCTATGCGGGGCGGCGGGTGGGCTGGCTTGCGGCCTGTCCGGTGCTACCCCCGTGCAAGTCAATGTCATTGCCGCCGCGGTAGGTGGAACGTTTGCGGTTGCCATCGTTCTGGGGTTGGTTCTCCGTTCCTGGGCCAAGGCCGGTTTATTGGCAATCCATCAGCCACTCAATCTCGCCGTTGCCCTGGCACAGCAGGCGGCAAAAGAACATGCGGAAATAGTGGCCCAACGGCACGAGGCGCACTTTGCCGACACGCGTGCCAAAGCACTGCACGAGCTGCAGGAATTAAAGCAGAAGGCCGCGGCCGCCGCTCAAAACATTGAAGCCAAACGCACCGCCCGGCGACAGGAGTCCCAGCAGCAATATGACACCAGCAAGGCCGAAAGCGATGCGCAACGCGCCGCCGCTGTTCGTGCCGCGCAAGAACAGAACGAATCTCAAAGTCAGGCCCTGCGGAAGCAGCACGATGCGGATATTCTGGCGGCACAACGACAACACGATGAAGGTCTCGCGGATAAT
The DNA here is from genome assembly GCA_021828925.1 of Planctomycetota bacterium. The sequence goes on along the minus strand of JAJZCT010000015.1, from coordinate 8,760 downwards.
CGGCGGCAATATGATCAGGCCATGCTGGATCTGAAAAACCGGTTGAAAAATGGTTTGACGCATACGGCGGACCCATCTTCTGGTGAACACACTAATGGGGATATGTTGATAAAAGAAAATGTTTGCCGCGCCGGCACGCCATCATGGGAGAACTGGACCCCCTCTCATACATTTCCCAAAATTATCCGCTTCGGTGAGTTTGCGGTAGATCTCAGACGGGCGGTTGCCGCTGGAGCCAAAGGGGATACGGTAAAGCTGGAATTCCCGGGGGTGTTTGCCGCGCCGGCGACGCTGGAATTTCCCTTTGGGGCCTCCATGCTGGTGCGCTATGATCGTACCGGGCGGCCGGCGGCGCTGCGGATGCTGCAATCCGTGATGATCAGTATTCTCACTCAGTTGCCGCCGGGGCGGGCGAGATTTACCATCATTGACCCCGTAGGACTGGGGCAGAATTTTGCGGGCTTTATGCGGCTTGCAGATCATGATGAAGCGCTGGTGGGAGGACGTATCTGGACGCGCCCCGAACAAATTGAACAGCGGCTTGCCGACCTCACAGAACACATGGAAACGGTCATTCAAAAGTACCTGCGCAATGAATTTGCCACCATTGATGATTACAACGCGCAGGCCGGCGAATTGGCCGAGCCATACCGTTTCGTTGTTATTGCTGATTTCCCGACGGGGTTTGAGCGCGATTCTTTGCGAAGGCTGGCCAGTATTGCCGCGACCGGTGCGCGTTGCGGCGTGTATCTGCTGGCGGCTGGTGACATGCAAATGCCTGCCGGCTCGGCAACGCAGTTGGAAGATATCGCCTCGCACTGTGTCAATATTGTACAGAAAGCGGAAGCCTTCAGTTGGAAGGATGATGTGTTCGGGCAGTTCCCGCTGTTACTGGATCAGCCGCCCACCGAAGAAGTCTTTACACCGCTCTTGGATAAAATTGGTCAGGCCGCCAAAGCCAACCAGAATGTAGAAGTCTCCTTTGATACTATTGCGCCGGGCAATGAAGAATTCTGGTCGCTCGACAGTTCTGACTCCCTGGCTGTCCCGATCGGCCGCATGGGGGCGACGCGACTACAAATGTTGCGACTGGGGCGGGCGATGGCTCAGCACGCGCTTTTGGCGGGCAAAACCGGTTCCGGTAAATCCACCCTGCTGCATGCGATTGTGACAAATCTGGCAATGTGGTATTCACCGGATCAAATTGAGCTGTATCTTATTGACTTTAAAAAGGGCGTGGAATTTAAAACCTACGCGACCCATCATCTGCCTCATGCCCGGGCGATTGCGGTGGAAAGTGATCGGGAGTTTGGCTTAAGTGTGTTGGAACGTCTGGATGTGGAATTGGCTCGCCGGGGTGAATTATTCCGCAAGGCCGGCGTGCAGGACCTGCCGTCGTATCGTCGCGGCCCCGACGCACAAACCATGCCGCGAACGCTGCTGGTCATTGACGAATTTCAGGAATTTTTTTCCGAAGATGATAAATTGGCCCAACAAGCCGGATTGTTAATGGATCGTCTGGTGCGGCAGGGCCGGGCCTTTGGCATTCATCTGCTGCTGGGTTCACAGACTATTGGCGGTACTTCCGGATTGGCCCGGAGCACCATCGGACAAATGGCCGTGCGCATTGCCTTGCAGGTCAGTGAGGCCGATTCGCAGATAATCCTTGGAGATAATAACTCGGCGGCGCGCTTGCTTTCGCGCCCGGGTGCCGCAATTTACAATGATGCCGGCGGTTTGGTAGAGGCCAACAGCCCCTTCCAAGTGGCTTGGCTGCCCGATGAAAAGCGGGAAATTTATCTGGATCAAATCAGCAGCCGGGCCAACGCCGCTTCATTCCACCACGAGCCACCGGTCATATTTGAGGGCAACGCGCCTGCGGATGCTCAGATGAATAAACAACTGACCGCTCTGCTGGCGGGCGGCAGGCCCAGCAAAATTCCCACCTCATCCCACGCCTGGATTGGTGAGCCGGTGGCCATTAAAGACCCTACGGTCCTGACCCTGCGGCGGCAAAGCGGATCCAATGTTCTGCTGGTCGGCCAGCAGGAGGAACAAGCCCTCTCACTGATGGTCTGGTCGTTAATTTCTTTGGCGGCTCAGTATCCCGCCGGTGGGGCAAAATTTTATATCATGGATGGATTGGCGGCGGATTCCCGCTTGGCCGGTACGTTTGAACGCCTCGCGCCCGCATTAGGTCCGGACGTGCAAATCGTCGAATGGCGCGGCATCGGAGATACCATCCACGCAGTCAATCAAGAGGTTCATCGTCGACTGTCCGAGGAGTCGCCCAATGCGCCTGAGACCTTTATTTTCATCTACGCTCTGCAGCGTTATCGCATGTTGCGGAAAAACGAGGACGACTTTAGCTTCTCAATGTCCTCGGGCGATGAAGCCAAGGCCCCCAACCCGGCAAAGGAATTTAGTGAAATTCTGCGGGATGGCCCCGGCGTCGGTATTCACATAGTGACATGGGTTGATACACTGGCGTCCCTGGAACGCACCTTTGAACGATCCGCCCAGAGAGAATTTGACAATAGGGTGCTCTTTCAAATGAGTGCTGCGGATTCCAGCAGTTTAATTGACTCTCCAATCGCCAATAATCTGGGCTTCTACCGCGGTTTGTCATGCAGCGAGGAGCAGGGCGTCATGGAAAAATTCCGCCCCTACGCCCTCCCCGGACCCGCATGGATTCAAAGCCGGCAACACGGAAAATAGCAGTTTTATAAAGCCAATAATCTTTACCCAACTTTTAGTGCTGGTAATTAATGGAAATTGCATAAATAATTATCACGCTATCCGGTTCGACATTTTTTCTCCCGGCTGATATATTTCACTGCGAATAGTGGCTCATCAGAGGTTAGGCAATGGCATTGCGGAGTAACTTAGAATGATTAAATTCGGCAGATCAACTCGGGCTTTTAGCATGGCGGCGGCAGGTCTTATCGGCATGGCAATCTTGGCACTGCCCGCCAGCGCTCTGCGGGCAGAAAATTTGCAACTTCCTCTGAAATTTCAGTTTGGACCGGGGCGGCATGTGCCTGGTTATATCCAGGTGCTGCCCAATATGGCCTATACTCCCGCCCGGGGTTACGGTTTCGATTTGGGCTTTAAGGTAAAAGGCGTTCATCGCAGCAATACCCAGGGCGTACGCGGTGCGTTTGTTACCAGTCGCAAGCCCTTCTTTTTTTCAATTAGATTGCCCTCGGGAAATTATAATGTTTCCGTGACGCTGGGGGATCTGAAGGGAAATTCAGTTACCACGGTAAAAGCCGAACAGCGGCGGTTGATGTTCAGAAAAATCGTCACCGCGCCAGGAAAATTTGTAACACGCACCTTTACGGTCAATACCCGCACACCGGAAATTTCCACTGGCGGCAAGGTTCGGCTCAAGCCGCGGGAGATTGGCTCCTTGGAATGGGACAACAAACTCACCGTTGAATTCAGCAATACGCGTCCCTGTTTGTGTGCCATGACCATAACCAAAGCGCATCCGATCACGATCTATATCGCCGGTGATTCAACGGATACCGATCAGCGTTTTGAACCCTGGTGCAGTTGGGGACAAATGTTCACACGCTTTTTCGTGCCGCGCCGCGTCGTGGTGGCTAATTACGCTGAGGATGGTGAATCCGCCAACAGCTTTATCTGGGAAAATCGCTTAAAGAAGGTCATGAGCCTGATTCGTCCCGGGGATTATCTGTTTATTGAGTTCGGCCATAACGATCAGCATGAACGCGGCAAAAATGCCGGGCCTCAACATGAATACCGCACGTCCCTGCTCACGATGATCGCGCAGGCCCGCGCCCACCACGCCATTCCCGTGCTCGTTACACCCATGGCCCGGCGACTGTATCGGCATGGGAAAATTTACAACAGTCTGGTCGGCTTTCCGATTGAAATGCGGCGGATTGCCAAACAACAGAATGTACCCCTGATTGATCTCAATGCAATGAGCACCGAATTTTTTAATTACTTGGGACCTGATGAATCGAAAGTAGCTTTTGTAGATCGTACGCATAACGATGATTACGGTGCCTATGAAATCGCCAAATGCGTGGTACTGGGTATTCAGAAGGCCCATTTACCGTTGGCTGCATTTATCCGGCCCGGAATAAAGCCCTTCAACCCTGCCCATCCGGACCCGGTCAAGGCCTTTCATATTCCACGCGATCCGCAATATTCCACGGTGAAACCTTCAGGCTGGTAATACAGCCTGTGGAATAAATATGGCCATTGGAAAAAATTGCAGACGAAACGGGTGATATTTCCGCAACCGTCAGGGGACTGGTGCGTTCTAGCCAATGAGGACCCAATGTAAGGGCGTGATCCCACCATCACGTACATGCAATGTTTCGACGCCTGCGTCGTTATTATTGGTCGTATGGTGAAGGTCTCAATTGCTGCATAACAATGGTGGTTTTGTGAAACTTATCGACTTAAAACGACCGGATATGATAAAAGCAGCGGTTGCCGTTCTGTTGATACTGTTTGCTGGTATCTATCTGGTACTGCACTTAGGAACGCTCTTTGGTCGCCCAACATCTGATGCTGTGGCCTTTTACCAGGTATTCCGACCGGCCGGTGTTGACCCCTACCGTCCGATCAGTGCTGCCAATCCGGCCAACCCCTCATCCAAATTTGCTACCGTCACGTATAAATTCGCAGACGCTCAGGGTGCTGTAGATGTTGTCAGCTATCCCAGTGATGTGACGCGGGCCTTGGCCGTGAAGCTGCTTAGCGCCTCCAAGCCCGGCGTGCCCGCCTGGGTCCAACAGGTTAAGGCGGTTTCCGATCCGGCGGGACAGGCGCTGATGTTCGCCCAGTTGCGCGGTCCATGGTTAATGCGGCGTTGGCTGCTGGACGCGCATCTCACTAAAAGTCAGATGAATGTGGTAACTCTGGACCAACAGGCTTTTCAGACGTCCCTGGCGATGCTGAATCAATCGCAGCAGGAAGGGCTGGTTGATCCTGATCTGCTGGGGCGGATAAAAAAGGCGCTCCAGGCGTTTTTGAAGACCAAAGGGCACGTCTCCAAAGCCGGCCCGAGAAAGGATGCCGCTATACGGGTCATGGCTCTGGCTCGCCGATACGCCGCTTTGATTCAGGCTCGTCGGACCAAGGCGATATCCCGGTACGTTGCCAAGATCATGGATCAACTCTCAAGCCAGGAAAAATCGGCTCTTGCGGCGCGCATCGCGCCGATCATGCGACGCTTTAACTAGCGTCCGAAAAAGCCGACGTCGCGGGGAAGTCCAGCTGTGGGAAGAGTTTGATTAAACGCTTAAAAATAAAGCGTTCGGTGCTTCATTATCGGAAGGGGAAATTTTATGGACGTTCACTCATGTAACATCGCTTCCTGACCGATGATACAAGTGCCTGTTCAATAGTGCGTGTTCCCGGAGGGAGCCGCATGGACGCCTGAAAATACTGTTGGTTCCGGCGTCGGTGTGTGTATCTTGTTTGAGCGGATTGATTATGTCAGTAGATGAATTAGTGGAATCACTGCGAAAAATGGTTGCTCCGCGCCGCACCTTGGGCGGTGCCGGATCTTCCCGCAATGTTGTGGCGTTTGCGAAAGCTCCGGCCGCCACCACGGCTCTGCCGGCTTTTTCAACCAGCGTTGCGGCACCGCCCCGGGCCATCAAAATGATCGCCCTGGATATGGATGGCACGCTACTTAGCCCCAAAGAATCCATTACCCCGCGCGTTCACCATGCGATCCATCTGGCCGCCAAAAGGGGCATTCATGTTGTACTTGCCACCGCCCGGCCGCCGCGGAGTGTTCGGTTTTATCATCGGGCGTTAAAGCTGCAAACCCCGATCATCAGCCATAACGGAGCGCTGATCTGGGATGAAAATCAGAAATGCGTGCTGCGGCATATCAGTTTGCCCCATGCCCTGGTCCGCCGGGTCATTGACTATGCCCGACTGCGTTGCCCGCAAGTTATTCCCAGCGTGGAAATTATTGACAAACTTTATTCCGATCACTTCGGGATTGTTCCGGCCGATGCCGTTCCCACCGGGCGAAGTTTTAATCCGGATGTCATTGCCGCGATGGAAACCTTCCTGCACGTGCCGGTAACGCGCATCATGTTTCATGCCAAAGCCTCCATCATCGAAGAGTTATGCCAGCTACTGCCACGGCGTTTTGAGGATCGTATCGGCCTGTTTCGCAGTGATTCACGATTGCTGCAGATCGTCGCGCCGGATACCAACAAGGCCATGGCCCTGGATTTTGTCTGCAAGTCCTATGGAATAACACGGGATAATGTTCTGGCAGTGGGGGATAACGCCAATGACCTGCCCATGCTCCAATGGGCCGGCGTAAGTGCCGCCATGGCCAATGGCCCGGAGCACATACGCAAAGCGGCGCTGCATGTTGTACCCTCCAATCGGGAAGATGGCGTAGCCGTGGCCATTGAACGTTTCGCGCTGGCGTGAAATCGGGTCTGATATATACTCATGGCATGCAGGACACGATCGTTCAATCCCCACCCGCCGCTTTGAATACCGCATGCCGCACGACCGGTATTTTTTTTCGCCTGTTGGATTTCGGAATTTTTGCTGGTGCTCTGGTCAGTGTCATTACATTGCAATCTTGGCGTTGGTTGGACCTGCGCTTTGCCGGGGCATTTGTTGCATTTGTCCTCCCATGGATCTGGCTGGCCAGTCTGATAATTTTGCAAATATTGCGTTTGCGCCCGCCGCTGGATATGTCACCCGACAGCACCTGGCGGCTCAATCGCATGTTGCTTTTGCCTTCGGCGTTAATTGCGGTGGTTTTACTTCTTAACACCGTGACTTTTTATCATTTGAAAATAACCCTGCACGGACTGATGCCGTGGTACATGCCCATGTCCTTGCCGGTGCTGGCGGCGCTGCTGCTGTGGTTTATCGGGCGGCCGGATTATGCCGTCAGCGCCCGCGCCGCCCAAGCCGCCGCGCGGCCTGGCCCGTGGCGTAGCATCTGTTACAGACGTTATGATTTTATCGCAATGGCCGCCATCACCCTGATTTTTTTATGGATATTTCACGGCATGTTTCTTTCAGATCCTCCGCCGCCTGGCATGGATGCGGACGTGGCCGTGGTGCTGGGTGCGGGAACCGGGCCGGGTGATACCTGCGGCTACACCCTCCGGCAGCGCGTGCTGGAGGGCGTTGCGCTTTTCAAAGAGCACCGGGCGCAACGGCTGCTGCTGACCGGGCGTGCTCCACGTGGAAAAACCAATCCATATAAAAACGAGCCGTCGGCCATGCTCAAACTGGCCCTGGCTCAAGGCGTGCCGGGAAAAGCCATCATTGTGGATTATCACGGAAATAATACCCGATATAGTGCTTATGATGCCGCGGCACTGGTGAAAGCATTCCATTGGCATAAGGTAATTGCGGTCAGTTCAGATTACCACTTGCCGCGCACCAGCCTGGCTTTTCGACAGGTGGGCCTGCATGTTTGGACGGTTGCGGCCCGCCGCGGCCAGTGGCAGCAGACCAATCCGTGGGCGATCGTGCGGGAACTCGTGGGTTATCCTGTCTATTGGCTGGATCAAAATTATCACCGTCCTCAGCGTGTGCCATGATGCCAAAACAACTGCATATCCGCGTAATGAAATCCTGCCAGAAACTAGAGGTGCTGGAGGGCACCATGCTTATTAAAAGTTATTCCTGCATCACGGGTTCCAATATCGGCGATAAAAAAATTGAAGGGGATCGCAAAACTCCGGAGGGGCGTTTTCATATTGTTTGCAAAAATCCGCAAAGCAAATTTCATCTGTCGCTGGGGTTAAATTATCCAAACAAAGAAGATGCGGATCGCGGTCTGCAGCAGGGATTGCTGTCTGCGGATATTTACAACCAACTGATCCATGATCTGCAATACGGTGATATGGCGGATGAAGATGTGCAAAACCGGGTATGGAAAACGCCATTGGGTGGCGAAATATTCATTCATGGCTGCGCTGAAGGCCGCTCCGGCACCGCCGGCTGCGTGGCTCTGACGAATGCCGACATGACCGAACTTTACGCATTATGTCCCGTGGGAACCCCGGTCGAAATTATGGCATGAAGCGGGCCGTCCGATCAGAGCAGGAATTTGGAGACAGGAGATAGTAGAGCAAATAAAGCCGCGGCATAAGAGGGGCCGTCGCCGCAAAGCTGCGGCCCTGCTCTGCTTTCCAGCGTCAGCCCGGTAGTAAAATTGGCGGTAAAATTTGCGGGCTTGAAAACGGTGGAAAAGCAAGTAGGATAGAGGCTCTGAAGCACCAGTAGCTCAGTTGGTAGAGCAGCTGACTCTTAATCAGCGGGTCCAAGGTTCGAATCCTTGCTGGTGCATTAAAAATCATCAATAAAGAAGTTGGGATCTGGCGGACGAGGTTACGGGTTACAGGGGACAGGGGACAGGTTACAGGTTACGGGTTACGGGGGACGGGGGACAGGTTACAGGTTACAGGTTACGGCCTGCAAAACGGTGGACGAGCCACAGAGATCACAGAGGCCACAGAGGCGGAGGATCCACAGATTTTGCGGACTGCGCAGATAAACGACGACGCGGCAATTTACCACAAAGCACGAAGGACGAAATGATCCACAGATTACACCGATGGACACAGATTAACGGTGACGGGGGATTTACCACAAAGACACGAAGAAAAGGGGGCACCGGCCACTGTGCGTTGGGAACGCGATGGAATTTAACCGCGGATTACGCGGGCATCGGGCTGCGGCCCGATAGAGAGGTGAAATTTGAAACTTCCGACAAAT